>NZ_JAMOKU010000003.1:0-177906 GCF_023656845.1 Parabacteroides sp. Y3-G-102
GGCTGTTCGCCCATTAAAGTGGCACGCGAGCTGGGTTCAGAACGTCGTGAGACAGTTCGGTCTCTATCTATCGTGGGCGCAGGAGATTTGAGGGGCTCTGACACTAGTACGAGAGGACCGTGTCGGACGTACCACTGGTTTACCGGTTGTCCCGCCAGGGGCACCGCCGGGTATCTAAGTACGGATCGGATAAGTGCTGAAAGCATCTAAGTACGAAGCCGGCCTCAAGATTAGATCTCCCTCAAGGGTGGTTATAGACGATGACCTTGATAGGCCACAGGTGTAAGGGCGGCGACGTCCGAGCCGAGTGGTACTAATAGCCCGGGACTTTCCTCACGTGAAGGTTGATATATTTTAAGACGATAAGGCGAAGCTGGTCTCTTCGGATTGATGTCCGGTCAAAATCTTGATAATGAAATTAAGGTGGCTATAGCACGAGGGATCCACCTCTTCCCATTCCGAACAGAGAAGTTAAGCCTCGTCACGCCGATGGTACTGCGTAACAGTGGAAGAGTAGGTAGCCGCCGTCTTAGGTGAAAGGAGTCAGTCGAAAGATTGGCTCCTTTTTTTGGTATATACACCAGCCGTTTAATTTTCAATGATGTCTGCCTCTTATTGCTAGCTTCCATTTACAACAGTCATTTAGATGTAACATGACATGTCTGGTAGGAGGCATTAATAAAATACCAGCTATATCTTTTTTAGCCCAGAAATCAAGCAACCAAATCGAATCTTCATGATTTGTGATACCACCTTCTTCTAATATCCGGCTTATCCTTTGAGTTGGGATTTTGCGACGTATATCATCGGGAGATAAGGTTCGGATGATTTCTCTGCTTTTTCGTCCTACTTCATTCCTGTATTCTAAGAGTTCTTGAATACGTAGACTTTTGCTTAGCTGAATAATCTGGTTATCAGATAAGGCATTTCCTGTGTCTCTGATAGGGGAATTCATTCGGGTTTGCCAGTCTTCATTGAAGATCTGCTTTTCCCCGTTAACTAATATATTCATGGTCAGATCCTCAATTCTGCTGATGTGCCATAATACCCAAGCGATGGTTTCATCTTTCGCTGTAGGTATAATGGCATATTCATCCTCTCTTAAATCTCCGACTAGCTCATCGACCTCGTTTCTCTCATTACCAGACACCACAGAGAGGTGTAATTTTCCATGAATCTCAAGAAAGAGCTCCTTGGTTTGCTCTATTAATTCCGGTTTACGGATAATGCGGTTTAGTTCTTTATGTGATTCGCTTAATCCGGCTCCAAAGTATTTCATTTTGGGGATTATTGGTAGCGTACGGCTGTCCCGGCGGCGGTAACCATCAGCATGCTTCCGCTTCCTCCTACGGTCTCATAATCTAGATCTACGGCGATTACAGCGTTTGCGCCCATTCGTGCCGCATGATCGCTCATTTCTTTCAAGGCCGTTTCTTTCGCTTCGCGTAAGACACTCTCGTAAGAACCTGCACGTCCTCCGACAATATCCCGGATGCCTGCGAAGAAATCTTTGAATACATTCGCTCCGATGATCGTTTCACCGGATACGATTCCGAAGTACTGGGTAATTTCTTTTCCTTCGATCGTGTTAGTTGTTGTGAGTAACATAGCTTTTCAATTTAATCGTTTGAGGGCAAATATAAGATAAAGGGCGAACCAGTGTACTGATTCGCCCTTTGTTTTTATGTTTCTTTATATGAATTTATTTTACCGGTTGATCGGTCATGATAAACTCAAGCTTACCTCCATTTATGATATCGGAGTGGCTGATGAAAGGAGTCTCTAGGACTTTACCGTTTAGCTTGACTTCTTTAACGTATTTATTGGCGGGATTATTGTTGGTCGCCACGATCTCGAAAATACCGCCTTTTACGTGCATAGAAGCCTTATTTACCATCGGACGGCCCAATGTGTAAACCGGAATACCCGGACTTACCTGATAGAAACCTAGGGCGCTCATGACATACCAAGCAGACATCTGTCCGCAATCCTCATTACCGATGATACCATCCGGTTCATTCGTGTAGAAATTCTGCATGATATAATCTAAATACCCTTGCCCTTTCCATGGAGAATCTGTCCAGTTATAAAGATAGGCCATATGGTGGCTCGGCTCGTTTCCATGAGCGTATTGGCCGATCAATCCGGTAATATCTCCGGAGGCTTCCGCCCCGTCAATCTGGGAAGAGGTGGTGAACAGGGTGTCTAAACGTGTTTCCAGCTCTTTCTTGCCACCGATAGCGGCGATGAAGTTATCCATATCATGTGGTGCGAAGAAACTCCATTGGAAGGCATTCCCTTCGGTATAGTCGCTTTTCATATGCGAAGAATAGCGAGGGTTGAATGGAGTACGGAAAGAACCGTCGCCCATTACCGGACGCATCATTTTCGTCTCGGGATCTAAATAGCGTTTGTAGTATTCGGCTTTCTTGGCATACTCATTCGCCAACTCTATATTACCTGCCTTCTTGGCGATTTGGGAGATACACCAATCCTCGTATGCCATCTCCAATCCCCACGATACGGATTCGGGAACAGAGTCGGCGGGGACGAAACCATATTTCTCCTTATAGTAAGGGTGCATCGTGATCAGATCCAACTCACGGGTTCCTTTGAACTTCTCGGCAAGATCCTCACGGTAAACGGAAGAACGTGCGCCGGCTTCCGCCCACGTGCTCATATCACCTTCCGCTAAATCTTTCGCTACAAGGTCGGCGAGGACCGAGACGGCCGGATATCCTACCATACAACCTGTATAACTAGAGGCTAAAGGCCATTTGGGTAATATTCCACCTTCTTTATAACCTTGCACGAGTACCTTACCCCAATCAGTCGCTAAGTCCGGATTAATGATTGTCATTAACGGATGAAGCGCACGGAACGTATCCCACAAGGAGAATACGGAATAATTTACGTAACCCGGTTCGGCGGTATGCACTTTCTTGTCCATACCCAAATAACGCCCGTCCACGTCTTGATAAGCGAAGGGGGCGATCATGGTATGGTAGAGCGCCGTATAGAAATTGACCATGACTTTCGGATCTGCCTCGATCTGGATCAAGTTTAACGCCTCGTTCCAAATATGCGTTGATTCCTCACGGGTCTTATCGAAATCCCATCCGGGCAATTCTGCCTCGAGATTCTTCTCGGCGCCTTCCGGATCGACTACGGATAAGGCTACTTTTACATAAAGCGGTTGTGCCTTTTCAGCGAATTTGTAATGGAACTTCAAATCTTCTGCCGTATTTAGGCGTAAGAACAAGGAGTCTTTACGTAATTTCCCCCCGATGTATTGGTATACCGTCTCGATCGGTTCCGAGAAAGTAATCCGATAGGACATAGAATGGAAATGCGCCCAACCTTGTGTCTTCACGGTTCCTTCCACCGTGGAGTCGTTTACAAGTAAATATTGGTTACCGATCAGCTTATGTCCCCAGTTCGGTTGAAGGATATGCCCTAAGTCAAGCAGGACACGACGTTCTTTGGGATTGTCGTATGTATATTTGTGGAAACCTACACGATCCGTAGAAGTCAATTCCACGTTGATGCCAAAGTTATCCAAGCGTACGGCATAATACCCCGGTGTCGCTTTCTCAGTGTCTTTCTTGAAGGTAGCTACTGGTTTGATGGAATCTCCACCGGAGAAAGGTAATAAAGCTACGTCACCCAGATCGCCGATACCCGTACCAGAAAGATGCGTGTGGCTGAACCCGTAGATATGGTCATCATCATAATGGTAACCACTACTTGCGTCCCATCCCAAGATATGGGTATCCGGGCTTAGTTGTACCATCGCGTACGGACGGGTAGCTCCGGGGAATGTGTGTCCATGGAACCCGGTTCCGATGAATGGGTCTACATACCTCACCTCATCTTGTAGTCGCGGCGACTCCGGCGCTTGCTTGCATCCTACCAGCAGGCAGGCAAGAGCGGCCTGAAAAAATAAGATCGTTCTTTTCACTGTTATTATTGATTTAGTTTGTAATAAGCGAATTATCAATCATCTGTCACAAAGATAATGGCTTTGGGGGAATATTGGAAATTTCCTTTTAAAATCTGCAACCTTTTTCGGGCTTGGCTCGTCTTATAGATAAAAAAGTATGGGAACAAACGAATTTACGACAAAGATATTGCCGCTGAAGAATAACCTTTTCCGGGTTGTTTTCCGGATTACCGGAGACGTGGAGAAGTCTGAGCAGATCGTTCAGGAAGCCCTGCTTAAGGTTTGGGAAGACCGGGATAGCTGGATTGTCATTGAGAACTTACCTTCCTATTGCATGATGGTAGCGCGTAATCTGGCATTGAGGGAAACGTATTCCGGAAATAAGGAAAGGATGGAGCGGTATGCGGTAAGGTAATCTGTTTATGGATCGTGTATGGACTATCAACGAATAAATAAGTTGCTGGATAAATATTGGGAATGCGCCACATCCGTGGAGGAAGAGCGGGAATTACGCCAGTTTTTCTCCTCAGCGGTGGTACCTCCCGACTTATTACCTTATAAGGCTTGGTTCGTATCTCATGAGGCCGAGGCATTACCCCCTTTGGGGAAAGAATTTGATGCTCGTATATTAGAACATATCTCGGAAGATCGAAAATTAATCACTACATTTGGAACGTTATTTAAATCTATTACTCATTTAATACATAAGATTATGGGAACGAATATGAAGAAAGCCTTTACCACCCTTTTATGCCTTTTGTTTTGTATCACGATCTCGGCACAGGATAAAGCCGCAGATCTCAGTAAGCTCGTAGGCGATTGGTCCTTCTCTGCCCCCGACGCTCCGTATGGATATCAAGATGGAAGTTTTCAGATAAAGCAAGAGAACGGCAAGTTGACCGCTAAAGTGAATATACAAGGTAGTACCTTGGAGATAAATGATATCAAGGCGAAAGGAGATACCTATACCAGCTCTTTTTATGTGGATGGAACGCCTGTAGACTTAACTATGACCCAGAAAGGAAATGAGTTAGAGGGAATGGCCGACGCCGGAGGTATGCAGATTCCCGTGAAATTCAAGAAAACGAAGAAGTAGCCGCTTTGTGGTACTGTGAGTTTCTGTTAACTTCGCGGCAAAAACTACAAAGGGATGTTTACAGTAATCGGAATCATGTTCTGCGGCATTGCCGTCGGGTATTTCTTTCGTAAAGTAGAATGGCTGCAAAAGATCGGTAAGCCTATTTCTTATACAATTCTTCTTCTTTTGTTCCTGCTGGGAATTTCGGTAGGGGCTAATGAGTCTATCGTGAATAATCTTACGACATTGGGTGGGCAAGCCTTGTTGATCGCTTCGGCCGGTACGTTGGGGAGCGTCTTGGCGGCGTGGGGAGTTTATCATTTCTTTTTTAAGGAAAGGAGCCGGGGATGAAAGGGAGTTTGATCGTCGTGGGCTTCTTTGCCTTGGGGTGCTTGCTGGGATGGAGCGGTTATCTGCCCGGGGTCATTATCGAGAATGATATAACGGTTTATGTACTTTACCTCTTGATGTTTCAAGTAGGGATTAGCATAGGAAGCGATAAGAAACTGAAAGATATTTTATCGAGTATACGGCCGAAACTCTTATTGGTGCCTCTGGCTACTATTATCGGGACGTTGAGCTTCTCCGCCCTGATCAGCCTTGCTCTTACCAAATGGAGCGTGTTCGATTGTTTGGCGGTCGGAAGCGGTTTCGCCTATTATTCATTATCCTCCATCTTGATAACAGAGCTAAAAGAACCGACGCTGGGGGCGCAATTGGCGGCGGAGTTAGGGACGATCGCCTTGATCGCTAATATTATCCGTGAGATATTCGCCTTGCTGGGCGCTCCGTTGTTCGTTAGATATTTCGGAAGGCTATCTCCGATCTGCGCGGGAGGAGCTACTACGATGGATACGACATTGCCGATTATCACCCGTTATTGTGGAAAGGATTTGGTCTTTGTCTCTATCTTTCACGGAATCTTGGTGGACTTCACAGTTCCGTTTTTCGTTTCTTTCTTCTGTTCGATGTGAGTGAAAGAGGCTTCCGAGATCTCGGAAACCACCTTGCAAGGTTGAAAAGTCATTTCCGAGGTCTCGGAAAGCATTTTGCAAGGTTGAAAAGTCGTTTCCGAGGCCTCGGAAGGCATTTTACAAGGTTGAAAAGTCGTTTCTGAGGCCTCGGAAGGCATTTTACAAGGTTGAAAAGTCGTTTCTGAGGCCTCGGAAAGCATTTTACAAGGTTGAAAAGTCATTTCCGAGGCCTAGAAAAGCTATTTTACAGTTTGCAGCATCACTTCTACCGCTCTTTTTAATTGCGTGTCCTCGCCGGAGAGCTGCGCCTCGGGAGTATTGTACACCTCGACATCCGGTTGCAATTGTTGGTTTTCCAGATAATTGCCTTGCATATCTTTCACGCCTACTTGCGGGATACCGAATACCAAGGTCGGATCGATTTGCGTTTCCCACCATACGGCTGTCATGGTTCCCGGAACCGGGGCGCCGATCAGCTTGCCGATACCTAAGGTCTTATAAACCCAAGGGAAACCATGAGCGTTCGAATAATTATCCTCGCACATCAAGACACAGGACGGTTTGGTCCACTTATTGTAAGGATCGCTACCGATGTATTGTCCGCGAGGCTCGAAGCGCTGATACTCCTTGCCGCTCAATAAGGTAGCCAGATCATCATGCAACCAGCCACCTCCGTTATGGCGGGTATCCACGATCACAGCTTTCTTATTCCGGCAACGGCCTAATAAGGCGGAATAGACCTCGCGGAAACTCTCGCTGTTCATACCTCTTACATGTACATACCCGATTTGCCCGTTCGATAATTTATCTACGGTTTCTTGGCAATTCTCGATCCATCTTTTATAAAGGAGGTTCGATTGCTCTCCGTTACTGATCGCTTTTACCTGTTCCTCGAAACGCTGTTTGCTGGTAGGATCATAGACAGAAAGCATTACTTTCTTACCGACTTTACCGCTTAGCAGTGGATAATAATCGGCGTCTTTCTTTATCGGTGTTCCGTCTATTTTCTCGATGATACAGCCTTTCTTTATCTGGCTGTCGGCCAATGTCAGCGGCCCTTTGGCGATGATTTCCTCGATCTTCAATCCGTCGCCCGTGTATGCGTTATCGAAGAAAGCGCCTAAGCTGGCGGTTTCCGGCCCGGTTAGTCCCGGATTGTAACGAGCGCCCGTATGGGAGCCGTTCAACTCGCCCAATAGCTCGGAAAGCATCTCTTGGAAATCAAAATTGTTGTTGATATGCGGAAGGAAACGGGCGTAAGCGGTCTCATACCCTTTCCAATCCATGCCCCGGAGTGTCGGATCATAGAACTTATCCAAGACTTGACGCCAAGCGTGATGGAAGATATAAGCACGCTCCTCTGCCGGGCGATAAGCGAACTCGGCCTTGAAAGCGATCGGTTTTTCCTTGCTATCCTTCAACTCTATCTTTTTCAGTTTACCGCCGGCGGTAAGATAAAGGTTCTCTACTTTCTTATCGGCGAATAGAGTGCCTCGACCGACATTCTTGAGCAGTAATTTAGTGGACTTTTCCTTCAAGTCGTGTTCCCATAAATCAAAGCCTTTCTCGAAAGCGGCGCAATAATATAGTTTATCTCCTTTCGGGGCGAGTACGGCGTCTCCCAATGAGGATGAATTAGCGGTCAGGCGAATAATCCGGTCCTTGCGGTTCTCCAAATCAAACTTCAAGGGGGCTACAGGCTTATCCTTATCCTCTTTTTTCTTATCGGAATCTTTATCGGATGTCTTATCCTCGTCCTTATCTTTGTTTTCATCCGCTTCTACCAAGGCCAGTTCTTCTTTACTGAGGCGGAATTTATCGTAAGCCTCACCGTCGAAGAACATGATGTACACATCCCGCTCGGCACCCCAGCTACCGTGGCTGCGGAAACCGGCACGGTCGGAGGACCAGATCATGGCCTTACCGTCTAATACCCATTTTGCGTCGCCATCCGAATAACCGCTTTCCGTCAGGTTCGTTACCTCGCCGCTACCGTCCGCTTTCACGAGGGCGATATCCGTATTGTTCCATCCTCCGATGGAGATGTAATCAACCAAGAACCACTTGCTGTCTGGCGACCATTGGAAATGCTGGTCTCCATCGCTATACGAATAGAGGTATTTCCCGTCCAATACGGTGCGGACCTGCTTGGTCTTTCGGTTGATAACACGTAAGGTGGTTCGGTTCTCAAGGAAAGCCACCTCGTTACCATCCGGAGAGTATAAGGGTTGGAACGAGGTTTGTCCGGATACGACAAGAGGCTCCTCTTTCAATTCCGGGGCGTACGTGAATTGCTTATCTTCGTCACGTGTAAGTTTACTTTCGTAGATCCCCCATGTTCCTTCCCGTTCGGCGGAATATACCAATGAACGTCCGTCGGGACTGAAATCTATATTGCGCTCTTGTTGCGGCGTGTTCGTGATTTGACGAGTCGTCTCGTATTCAATAGAAGTTACGTAAACATCGCCACGAGTGATAAACGCTACCTCTTTTCCATTCGGGGAGACGGCGATATCCGTAGTTCCATCGGTCAGAAGACGATGGATCACGTCGTTCTCGATCTTATCCGCGACGATCTGGATATTCACCTTGGCAGGTTTCTGACCTTCCTTAACGGTATAGATCTCGCCGTCGTAACTATAGCATAGAGTCCCGGAATTATCGGAGGTAAGGAAACGCACGGGGTGGGTGGTATGCGTCGTGATTTGTTTCTCGTTGTTGCCTGCCAAATCCTTCTTGAAGATGTTAAAGCTTCCTTTCTCCTCGCTTAGGTAATAGAAAGACGCCCCATCCGCGGCCCATACAGGATTACGATCCTCACCGCCAAAAGTGGTTACTTTCTGGAAAGAGCGATCTTTTCCAAGCGTACATAACCAGATATCACGGGTGATAGAAGATTGATGATGCTTGCGCCAAGGGTCCTCGTAACCTTTGTAGTCATTGTATAATAATTTACTGCCATCTTTGCTGAGGGCTATATTTTCCATGTATAACGAAGAATATAAATCCGGCCTTCCTCCGTCCGTGCTTATCTCATAGACTTGCATAAAGCGGGTGCCGGGGAATTGGATATCCTTGGCATCTTGCAATACGTTGGCCAGATACAAGATGTGTCCGTTATCCTTAAAAGTCGTGGGATATTCGTTTGTGGAGTGGGTGGTGAGCCGCTTGGGTTCCCCTCCCTCCTTGTTCATGAGAAATACATCGAAGTTGCCGCTACGGTTGGAGGCGAAGGCTATTCTCTGTCCGTCGGGCGACCAGACCGGACGGGTATCATGCGCCGGATGTGTTGTCAACTGCCGGGCTTTTCCTCCGGAAGAAGGGACCGTGTAGATATCCCCTTGGTAAGAAAATGCGATCGTCTGCCCGTCCGGGGAGATCGCGCAGTAACGCATCCATAACGGACTGTCGTCTGCTTGCGCCGCCGCCGATAAAAATAACGCCAGCGCAGGAATCATCAAGTTTTTCATGTGTACTCTATTTTAGATTTACAAATGTAATCGATTTTCGATATTTATTAGGAGAAATAATTGCGTAGATTAAATTTTTAAATATTTTTGCATATGAACTTTAAAACCGCCAAGATGATGACTAAATATAGGGTGTGTATTACTTTTATGTCCATTTTATTATTGCTATTTCATTTTGTGTTTCTGTTTTCTTGTGGAAAGCTACCGGAAAAAACATTTGCTTTTTCTGATAACCTGCGGATTGACTCTTTGGAACATATGGCTATGGATTCGATTTACCGGAATCCTCGATATGCTCATTCCGCATTGGATGAAGCTTTAAGTCTAACTAAAGATAGCGATAAATATTATAAATTACTTGCGGCTAAAAGCCAGATTTATTTTGCAAATAGTGTATATGATTCCGGGTTTGTTTTACATCGGTCAATTATAGATTATTGCGACCGTGTACCGATGTCTCCCAAGATACATGGACTCTTAGGGACGCTGAAAAATACGGTTGGCAATTATTATTCATTTTTGGATAAAACGGATTCGGCCCTCCTTTGCTATTCCGAGGCGTATCAAGAGATCCGGCAGAGTGAGATGGAGCATAAAATCCCGGATATTTATATCAATATAGCGGATATATATACCCGGAAAGGAGCTTACGATCAGCGAGTCCGCTACTTTCGCCAAGCTCTTTTCGTGAGTGATTCATTGGGTATTATGGATCGGATGTCCTTTCCTATTTATTTTGGTTTGGGCGAGACGTATATGGAATTGAGGGACTTTGACTTATCCGATCACTTTTACCGTTTGGCGGAGAAAGAACTGGATTCTCGTAACTTGAGCGAGAAATTCACCTTTTGCAATAGCCGGGGAAATTACTATTATTACAAGGAAGAGTATGCGAAGGCGCTTCCTTGGTTCTTGAAAGCCCGTGAGGTGGTACGTACTACTCATATGGATTTCTATACTAACGTATGCGAGATCAATTTAGGGGAGATCTATCTATGTCTGGATCAGTTGGATTCCGCTCGTTTTTATCTGGAAAAAGGGTTTAGGTACTTCCATACCTATAATAATAAGACGGCCTTGTACCATTTGACGACCTTGAAGGCTTCGCTAGCCTTAAAAGAGGGGAACTCCGGGCTGGCTTATCAATTGTTGAGGAGTTACACGGATACGGTAGGCATAGATCCCAAGATGGTAGCGATCCGTAATAAGAACTTGCAGAATTACTTCGCTACCACGGGCGATTTTAGGCGTGCCTATGAGTACCAAACGAAGAATAGCGTCATTGAGAACAATATTCGTAGCGAACGGACCCAGATGCGTGTCACCGAGATCGATATGCGTTATAGCCAAGATACGACTTTACTCAAGCGGGAGGCTATTATTAAACAACAGGCCGGCCGGATGGAATACTTGGAAATGAGCCGTTGGGTTTGGATCTTGCTTTTTGCGATCTTGTCGATCGTCAGCGGCATGGCTTATTACTTTATGAAACGTAAACGGCATGCCCAATGGTTAAGCCATATCGATCAGGTGACGAAGTTAAAGATGGAGAGTATTCGCAACCGTGTATCCCCTCATTTTATATTCAATATATTGAACCGGGAGATTAGCTCGGAGGAAGAAGGAAGTTCCCGCCGTACGCAACTTTCCGGATTGGTGGAGTTGTTACGTAGTAGTTTGGAGATCACGGAAAAGCTTAGTATCACGTTGGAGGAAGAATTACGCTTTGTCCGGACTTACTTGAATTTGCAGGCGCAAGGATTAGGGCCGGACTTCCGTCTGGAATGGAATCTCGATCCCTCCCTTGACACGGACGCAATCTATCTCCCGGCCATGCTGATCCAGATACCCGTAGAGAATGCCGTGAAACATGGCTTGTGTGCGATCGAGGGCGAGAAGCGATTATCTGTTTTCGTGGAGCGCGACGGGAAAGGCATCCATATCCGTATAGAGGATAATGGACCCGGGTATCGTCTGTTTACGAATGCGGGACATAACGGTACGGGGATGGGAACGAAAGTCCTTTACCGTACGATCCTATTGTTGAATAGGAGAAATAAAGAGAAGATCACATATTCGGTCCAAAGCAAGGAGAAGGGGATGGGGAGCGGAACAATCGTCAGTTTCTTTATTCCGTTGGATTTTAATTACGCTTTCTAGGTATCGTGAATGTACGAAAGTAATCCGGGCCGTTTCCTCCGGATAGTGGATGGAAGCGGCCCGGATCGAATTGAATCGGTTGATTCGGGTTATAGTCGCTCAATGTCTTCAACAGAAAGTCCGGAGCATTGGGCGATAAGTTCGGAGTCAAGTCCTTGCTCCTTCATCTTTTGGGCTATCTGGAGTTTTTCCTCTTGACGGCCTTTCTCGATCCCTTTCTCGATCCCTTTCTGCATCCCTTTTTGCATTCCTTCCTGCATTCCTTTTTCAATCCCTTCCGTTTGTGCGTAATCGATGGTCGCATACCAATCCCGATAATTCTTTAGGTTTTCCTCGTAGATCGCACGTTCTTTTTCGCTGAGTGAGTTGACGTTCGCCACGTCCAGTAAGCGAAGGAAGGTCTCCTGTTCCTCCTTGAAGGGAGATTGTTCAAATAGGTTCATATTCTTCAATGTATAAATCCAACGTTCGAAGGAGCTCTTGCACTCCTCCTTGCTTAAACTGAATAACGGGAACGATATGTAGATCTGCTTCATCTTGATCTCATTGAACACCTTTCCCGTCCTCTCGTTAGCGAGGACAACATCTGTACGGAAGTCTGTGAACTCCGGCAACTTGAAATTCAAGAAATAAACTCCGTAGATGGGTAGCAACCGATATTGCCATTGCTTGCCGATTTGTCCTTGCCGGGCCACCATGCGACAAAGATAATAAAAACCTCTGTTAAAGAAATAGTACTGGGGACAATTCTGCATCTCTAGGATGAACTTGGCCCCGGACACGTCCTCGCAGAGCAGGTCGAATATGATGGTACGGTTCTCGACAATCTCTGGCTTGATCTCCTTGTCGAGGTAGGTGATGTCCTTGATCTGCCGTTCGCCGGCTAGGGCGGCGTTAAGGAACTTGATGGTAACTTGCTTGTCTTGGAAGACAGCCTTAAATCCAGCATCAGTCATGATGTCTACGTATTGTGCCATAGTTAAATGGTTTTAGGTGATTACTGCTCCAAAGGTAAGGTTTATTTTCGTATCGCGCATCCTGTTTATTGTATATTTCTTAAAAAGCAGATTCATGGTAGTCAGCTTTACTATTTATAGAAAGTACGATTAGTATTAATAGTAGTGCAAAATACTATGGATAGTAATCGGCTCCCATTTTGATCAATTTAAGATACCTTGTTTTTATATTTAGAAGTAAGATTTGCAACTGACCTGAAGTTCTTCCTATTTCGCATGGCATAACTGATATGCCTATCCCCATTGAGATTCTACTACTTCGTAAGCTTATGGCTTGACAAGCCTTGGATTATACGTTTGTGTATTCGCTATGATTGCATGTGAATGTTTGTGTTTTGTATTTATTATGCGGTTATGGATGGATACCATATATTAATGTACATGCGTACATTATATAATAGATAGAAACGGCTAGTCTAAACGATCGATTCTTTTAGTCATTTGCAAAGGTACGCGTTTCTTCGATACTTGCAACCCTTCCGGGCTATTTTTTTTCCACTTATCCTCTTTCTTATCAATAGGATAGGTTATCATTTACCAAACAAGCGATTCCTTCAACGAACCTCCCGCTCAAGCGCCTAAAAAACGCAAGATCTAAACGATCGTTTAGACTAGTCGTTTTCGAGTAAAACAAGGGTACTAAACGACGGGATGGACTTTAATTAACACTATTATTAATATTAAATTTTGAATTTATGAACAAGAAGTTTTCTACTCTTTTGGCAGGTATGGCGCTGTTAAGTGTTATGTCTGTTAATGCACAGACTACACCAAGTCGAGTAGACCCGGAAACTGTATTGGGTCAAGAATGGCGTTTAGGCGGTTTGAAGGAGGGAGCTAATTCTGGTCTTTATCAGTTGAAGGTCATGGATGGCACTACTCCTGCTTATCTTGCGATGGAGCTAAATCGTGGAACAGGTGATTATGAACTACGTGTTTATAGTGCAAGCGAAGCTAAGAATAACTTAGAGGCTACATTGTGGTGTGTTTCTGTCTCTAATTATAACCAAGGTCAAGCTCCTATTTATGACTTCCAGAATAAATTGTCTGGAACTATGTTGGATTTGACAATGGCTGGCCATGAGAAGACTGAGAATGGTATGAATGGTGCTTGGAAACCTGTTTTAGGTGGTGAGATCGCAGGTTGGGCATTCTCTCGCTCATACAAAGATTTGGAAGAAAAGAGACCTTTGTATTCTTATTTCTCAACGGACTCAATTGTTGGTTTGAAAGCGGATCCTGCTACCGGCGCTGTTAAGGTTGCCAAGTGGGGTGCTAATCAAATAGATGCCACTTCAAACGCCGCTGATGTGACTAACTTTGCTTTGGTTGGCGCAGCACAAATCGCATTGAGCGAAGATCAAGTAAATACGAAGTTGGGTCTTCTTCAAGATAACAAGGCTGGAGTACAATTGACTTTCACTCCGGACGTGAAAGGTACTAGCTTAAAGAATCCGTTCAATGAGCAGAAGTTTATCGCAGAGGATAAAGATAATAACAAATGGCTTTTCATCAAGCAAAAGGATAAAGACGCTTATTTGAAAGTTGATACGGCTTATACGAATGAGACAGGTACAAAGTTCTTAGCTTACGGTTGGACAGAGAAAGCAAAGGATAAAGCTGATGCTTACAGTTCTATTAGCTCTGAATTACGTGCTCAACATCAGTTCAAATTCATCTATTCTCCGAGTGGCGATAGCTTGTACATCTATGTAAAAAAAGTTACTTGGAATAATGATGGCAAGTATTGGAATACGCACGTTACGGCTACTCCAGTTAACGAGCATGAGTTCTGGCGTGTCTCTTTGCAAGACTTGATTAAAGATGAAACTTGTATTTTGACAGTTGATCCGGAGGACCAGAACACTCATATTTCTTTGGGTCTTAGCGGATGTGAGGAAAAGGGTTCTTCCAAGACTTCCGTTGATGATGGTGTTTATTTCATCAAGAATAAACAAGGACAGTATTTAGCTTCTCCTATCTATGAGAATGGTACTATCCGTTGGACAACCGTGAATGAGGATGAGCAGAGTGTTGCTCATATGCCAGCTTATCAATGGGTTGTATTGAAGAAAAATACAAGTAATGATAAAGTGAAGGCTGTGTCTCCGGTTACTATCTCTAACCGTGAATTCGCAGATAAAGTTATAAATGCGGATTTTGATGGTGATGGCCAGATGGAGTCATATAAGACTGCTGTTTATTCTACTGTTCAGTTAAGAAAGGCAGAGGGTGGTTCTTATATGTTTGTATATGGAGATAAACTTACAGCGGAGTATGGCTCTGTCGGTATAGATTCTTTGTTCTTCGAGAAAGTTCCGGCAGCTTCTATTTCTGATCCGTATTTAGGTTACAGAAAGTTGGAGAAAGATTCTTTGTTGGTTAACAAATATACGTTTAACTATTGGCATCCTTATGCTACGGATAAATACATCGCTAAATCTACAGACTCTACGTTGACTGTGTTGGATGGAAAAGATGCTTTCGTAATTGATACATTGACTGAGCGTTGGTATAATAACTCAAAGATATTTGCGACTGTAGATATCCCTTACGGTTATAAGGTTAGCGATGATGTGGCTAAGAATCGTATTAAAGGCTTGAAGACTCTAGTGAGAACTGCTTATGAGGTTTCTTATAAAGATGGTAAAGGTGAACTTAATGAATGGAAAGTTAATAAGGAAGATAAGTTTAATGTAGGTTCTAGTGCTACTGGTCATCAGCAATCTTATACGACTTATTATGCATTCTTCAAAGAAAACAACCATATCAGTGGAAAGCACTATTATGCGATTGTTAATGCTGCATATGATAATTATCCTAATGCTACAAAATATGTATTAGGTTATCAGAAAGCTGGAGTATCCGATTATGACGGTGCCGCTACATTGAAGAATCAAGTATTAGGCGAGACTCGTACTTCTGCTTTCGCTATCGAACCGGACAACACTCCGCTTTACCGTCGTTTCAGTTCTCTTGAACTTGAAGGTAATGAAGGTGACAAGGCCGATACTTTACGTTTTATCGAGAAATACCGTAAAGAATACTTGCAGGTTGAGAATAATAAGAACTTCATGAAAGAAGGTATTGACTTCTTAGGTATTTATACTCCGGATAAGACTGAGGATGGTTTGTCATTCATCGTTGATACCGCATGGGTAAACCGTGGTTCTGGTAATATCAAGCCTCAATATTTGATCTCTATTGATCGTAATGATTTCGAAGGAGTTGAAGGCGTACCTTGTACGGAAGATGACCATCACTTTACCGCAGAAGGTAAACCGACAGATAAATGGCATTGCGTTCACGCAAAACCGGCTGTTCCGGGCTTTGAAAGAGGTAAATATTTGATCAATTTCCATGATTTCGCTAATAAATATGGTTGGTCAACATTATCAAATGGAGAGCAAGATGCTGACTACATGTGGAAGAAATATGATCGTGCAGGTTTCGTGGAAGCTATCCGTGTAGCTGATACTTTGTATATCTTGAGAGATGAGTTCAAGAACTTACCGAACGAGAAGATCAACTTCGCTGATTTGAACAAGGCTGAGGAGGATGCTTGGACTGCGGCTAAGAAGGCTGGAGTATCTGAAGATGAATTTGTTTCACACAAATATATCTTATCTGGTGATAACCATAAGTATGTGACTTGGTCTATGCGTTTCGTAAACAAGGAAGTTGCCGCTAATGAGGTAGAAGCTGATAGAGCATTCTTGTTCGAGTCTATGAAGAGTAAACATGTTTCTGGTTACAATAATTCTGCTATGGGTGACATCGCTCCTACATATGCGGCTTGGTTGAGAATGCAGAATGGTTGTTTAGTTCTGTCTGATGATCGTTCTTCTAATTTCGATGAGATGAATACAGGTGGTGACGATGCTTTGATCTTTAATGTGGAGCAAGGTGATGATATCGCAACAGATAACGAAACAATCGATGCTGTAGAAGGTATCTCTGTAGTAGCCGGTAACGGTACCGTAACCGTTCAAGGCGCAGCTGGTAAGTCTGTAGTTATCACGAATATCTTGGGTAAGGTAATCGCTGAGACCGTTCTTACTTCCGATAACGCTACAATCTCCGTGCCTGCCGGTATCGTAGCTGTGGCTGTTGATGGTGAGGAAGCTGTTAAGGCTATCGTTAAATAAGAATTTAACAAAATAAGATAATCATACAATTCCCGTGCGGGTATCGATCCAAGTAATCCGTGACGGATGAACAGGCGGGAGTTGGATTAATATTAATACTAAAGTAATAAATTAAGAGGTCCGTAAGTACCTCCGTGAGGAGGAAGTACGGATAAAGGAACAAGAGGATGCGTCGATATAATGTACGCATCCTCTTTTGTGTCTATAGCGCGGGTATCGAGGATAAATCCTGCTTCTACTTGCAAAAGAGCGAGATAAGCAACGGCACGCTGATCTCGAGGATAATCCCGTGAATAATAGCCACAGGTACGATATTCTTTCCGGAATACCGGCTGATAACCGGAAGGCAGACATCCATGGAATTAATCCCCGCCACGGATACCGGAGCGAATTTACCAAAGAAAG
Source organism: Parabacteroides sp. Y3-G-102 (assembly GCF_023656845.1). NCBI lineage: Bacteria > Pseudomonadati > Bacteroidota > Bacteroidia > Bacteroidales > Tannerellaceae > Parabacteroides > Parabacteroides sp. Y3-G-102. Next base: position 17,195 of record NZ_JAMOKU010000003.1, read on the forward strand.
AGGCATACAGCGGTGCCCCGAATAAAGCTAACATTTCCCGGATGATATTAGCCAATAACGCGATAGCCCCAAGTTGCGAAGCGATCTCTATCCCTGCCGACGCCTCTTTCAGTTGTACGATAAGCAAGGAGGATAAGGAATAATAGGCGAATCCGCTTCCTACAGCCATACAATCATATATATTCCACGAGGTCAATAACAAACTTGCCGCCGCAGAGAATACTAACGTGCCGATGATCGTAAAGAACGGCAGTAACAAACTGGAAAACCGGATATCCTTTACCATCTTTCCTAATTCGGCGTTTGCTCCCAGATTCAATCCTACTTGGATAACGAGGGCGTATAGCAAGAATTGCGGTAGTTTTTCGCAATACGTGGAGATAGTCGTGTTGGCGAAGGTTCCGCAAAAGATTCCCGCTGTGAAACATAAGATAACGATTAGGTTATTTTTCATTGAGACCTCCTTTCTTGATAAATAATTTATAAGCGATAAAAGATGCTACCAGACTTCCCAATACTCCGCAAATAGCAAGTATGGCTGCTTGTATTCCAAACTCACCAATATTATTCAGCAAAGATTGGTTGGCTCCTATGGTAATACCAAATATGAACAACATCGCGAAAATCGTATAAGAGATGGAATGTTCCAATCCCTTGAAAGCGGGGACGTGTCGGCATAAATAACCGACGCTTATCCCCAGACCTAATAGACCTAGAATGATAAACATAAGCATATTGTATTTTGAGATGCGCAAGACATCTTTTCTCCGGAAACGAAGCATACGAATACTTCCTCTTTTCCGCAGAAGTTAAACTTGAGTGCAATTAAGACCTAGATGTAGGTGTAAGAAGAGAACTATAAAAAGAAGTCCTCTCAAGAAGAGTATGGATGGATTTAGACAAAACCGCTGAACCAATGAACATGCACGATCGTGTTACCCGAGAAAGCCCGGGTATACCATCTTTTTGAGTTGTTCAGAAGCTTCTTGTTCATCTTATTTGTATCATTGTTTGATTTCCGGCGCAAAGGTAGTAATAAATTAGAGATTCTAAAACTTTTTCTAGGATCGGATATATAAGGGACTTGACTTGGATTTTGGATCTTTTTATGTACATTTGAGGTCCTACCCGCTATTGGGCCAACTAAAAACGGATAGAACAGATATGATTAAAAGAAAAGATTGGTTATGAGGAAAAGAATGATTTTAACAGCATTGGCGGCTGTCGCTATCCCTACGTTGTTGATGGCGGCGGATGAGGCGAGATTAATGCGCTTTCCGGCTACAAATGGTTCAGAGATTGTATTCTCGTACGCTGGCGATTTATATAAGGTCCCGGCTACAGGTGGTGAGGCACAGCGATTGACATCGTATGTGGGGTATGAGATGTTTCCCCGTTTCTCCCCGGATGGTAAGACGATCGCTTTTACGGGACAGTACGACGGTAATACGGAAGTGTACACGATGCCCTCTTCCGGCGGTGAGCCATTGCGTATCACTTACACGGCTACGAATAGCCGTGATGATCTGGGCGATCGCATGGGCCCGAACAATATCGTGATGACTTGGACACCGGACGGTAATGGTATTGTTTACCGCAACCGCATCAGCGATGGGTTCTCCGGTAAGTTATATACGGTAAATAAAGAAGGTGGCCTTTCCGAGGTGGTTCCCTTGCCCGAGGGCGGCTTTTGTAGCTATTCGCCCGACGGAAAACAATTGGCTTACAACCGGGTAATGCGTGAGTTCCGTACATGGAAATACTATAAGGGCGGTATGGCCGATGATATCTGGGTGTATAATCCGGAGAAGAAAAGTGTAGAGAATATCACGAACAATGAGGCGCAAGATATCTTTCCGATGTGGATTGGTGATGAGATCTATTTCCTTTCGGATCGGGATTACACGATGAACTTGTTCGTTTACAATACGAAGACAAAACAAACAAGTAAGGTGACGAACTTCACCGAGTACGATGTGAAATTCCCTAGCAGCTTCGGCAATACGATCGTTTTCGAGAATGGAGGCTATATCTATAAGATGGATGCGGCGTCGAAGAAACCGGAGAAAGTGAACGTTACCCTTGCCTCCGATAATGTCTACGCACGTAGCGAGATCAAGGATGGATCCAAATATATCACGAGTGCCAGCCTCTCCCCAAAAGGTGAGCGTATGGTGGTGACGGCTCGTGGCGAGGTCTTCAATATCCCGGTAGATAAAGGGGTTACGAAAAATATCACCCGTACTCCGGGAGCGCACGAACGTGACGCTCAATGGTCGCCGGACGGAAAACATATAGCCTATATCTCCGACGCTACCGGCGAGACCGAGCTGTATCTCCAAGATTCCGAGGGGGGCGAGCCTACCCAGTTGACCAAGAATAACGATACGTATATCCGTACTTTCCAGTGGAGTCCGGATTCCAAGAAGATTGTCTATACGGATCGTAAAAATCGTATCAATCTTTTGGACGTATCTAACAAACAGCTAACAACTATCTCACAAAGTCTGTTAGGTGAAGCCCGCAACGTAAGTTTCTCTCCGGATAATAATTGGTTGACTTATTCCCGTGTGTCCGATAATAATTTCTCAATCGTCTATGTCTACGATATCGCGGGTAAGAAAGAATATCCCGTGACCGATAAATGGTACGAGTCTTATTCTCCGGTATTCAGTACGGATGGCAAATATCTGGTATTCACTTCCGCCCGTGATTTCAATCCTACGTATAGCCAAACGGAATGGAATCATGTGTATAATAATATGGGTGGCGTATATCTGGCGTTATTGTCTAAGGATACCGCTTCCCCGTTTATGGAAACGGATGCGGAGGTAGCCATTGAATCTACCCCGGCGAAAGCGGATGCCTCTAAAAAGGACGAGACAAAGAATGAGGCTTCTACTCCGGTCGTAAAGATTGATATAGAGGGTATCACGGATCGAATCGTTAAGCTCCCCTTGCCGGGATCGAATTACTACGATCTTTATTCCGATGGAACGAACGTGTATTATTTCACGAAAGGCGGCATGAAGATGTTTGACTTGAAGAAACAGAAAGAGGAAACCGTTAGCGATGCCGCTATGATGGTTGATCCGGCTGGCAAGAAAGCTGTTTTCTTTAAGGACGATCAACTATTCGTAACCGATATACCGAAGGGTAAAGCGGATTTAAGTAAGCCGGTTAATCTGGCGAATATGAAGATCACGGTAGACTATACGAAGGAATGGGCGCAAATCTTCGATGAGGCTTGGCGTGCTTTCCGGGATGGTTTCTATCTGGAGAATATGCATGGCAAGGATTGGAAGGCGATCAAGGAGAAATACGCCGCCCTTCTTCCTTACGTGAAAACACGTTTGGACTTGAATTATATTATTGGCGAGATGATCGGCGAGCTGGGAGTAGGGCATGCTTATGTGAACCCCGGTGAGGTGGAAAGTCCTAAACGGGTATCGATGGGTCTGCTAGGTGCTGAGGTTTCTCGGGATAAGAGTGGTTTCTTCCGCTTGGAAAAGATCCTGTCGGGGGCTTCTTGGAGTAAGGAATTACGTTCTCCATTGACAGAGCCGGGTGTTGAGGCGAAGGCCGGAGAGTATATCGTCGCTATAGACGGAGTACCTACGAATAGCGTGAACGATATGTATAAGTTGTTGATCGGGAAGGCGAACGTTCCGACCGAGTTGTCTTTGAATAGCAAGCCTCAGTTGGCGGGGGCTCGTAAGATCGTGGTCAGTCCGTTGGCGGAAGAATATTCTTTGTATCACTATAATTGGATCCAAGATAATATCAAGAAGGTAGATAAGGCGACGAACGGTAAGGTCGGTTATATCTATATCCCGGATATGGGGCCGGAAGGCTTGAATGAGTTCTCCCGCTATTTCTATCCGCAATTGGATAAAGAAGGTTTGATTATCGATGATCGTGCGAATGGCGGTGGAAATGTCTCCCCGATGATTCTGGAACGTCTGTCTCGTGAGCCGTATCGTTTGACGATGCGCCGGGGTTCTTCTTTGATCGGGACCGTGCCGGATGCCGTACAGGTTGGCCCGAAAGTTTGCTTGATCAATAAGTATTCCGCTTCCGATGGCGATTTATTCCCGTGGGGCTTCCGTGCGCTTGGCTTAGGTAAATTGATTGGAACCCGTACTTGGGGCGGTATCATCGGTATTAGTGGTCCGCTTCCTTATATGGACGGTACGGATATCCGTGTGCCTTTCTTCACGAGCTATGATCCGAAGACGGGTAACTGGATTATCGAGAACCACGGTGTGGATCCGGATATCTTGATCGATAATGACCCCATCAAGGAATGGAACGGTGAGGATCAACAATTAGACCGTGCTATCGAGGAAGTCATGAAACAATTAAAAGAACGCAAACCGCTAGCCCCTGTCCCTGCGCCAAGGGACTGGAGCCATAAATAATGAGAGGTTATTTGTAGAGACGGGGCACGCCCCGTCTCTACAAATAAATAAATAGTAAACGGATCAAAAACTAGTAATCTATCTATGGAACGATTCGCAGCCATTGACTTTGAGACCGCTAATGGAAAGCGGAGCAGTATTTGCAGTATAGGTATCGCCATATTGGAGGATGACTGGGTAGTAGATAGCATTTATACCTTGGTACGTCCTACCCCTAATTTCTATACCCGTTGGACTACGGCTATACATGGGTTGAGCGCTGAGGATACGAATGATGCGTTATGTTTCGAGGAGGCTTGGGAAAGCATCGCCCCGAAACTAAAGGATCTCCCCCTTGTTGCCCATAACAGTCCGTTTGATGAGGGATGCCTGAAAGCCGCCCACGAGGTGTATGACTTAGCCTATCCGAAATATCCCTTCTATTGCACTTGCCGTCTATCCCGGAAGATGTACCCATTTCTGGTAAATCATCAGTTGCAGACAGTAGCCGCCCACTGCGGTTACGACCTTACCCGACATCATAACGCCATGGCTGACGCTTACGCCTGTGCCCATATCGCCCTTACGATGATGCGGGAAAAAGAGGTCGATACCTTGGAGGCGCTTATGGCTTCCTGCTACTCTAGGTAACTATGGGGTGTTTTTCCCGGCTATTTTATCCACCACGACAGCGATAGCGCCATCTCCCGTCACGTTGCAAGCGGTGCCAAAACTATCCATGGCAATATAAAGGGCGATCATCAACGCTTGCAGTGTCTCATTGAATCCCAGCATACTTTGCAAGATACCCAAAGCGGCCATAATAGCCCCTCCCGGAACCCCCGGAGCCGCTACCATCGTAATTCCCAGCATCATGATAAATCCGCTGAAATTGGAGAAGGTAACCGGTTCTCCCGCCATGATCATGATAGCCATAGCGCAAGCTACGATTTTCATGGTGCTACCTGCCAGATGGATCGTGGCGCAAAGCGGAACGGTAAAGATCGCTATATTCTCCCGTACGCCATTCTTGACAGCCTGCGCCAGTGTCACGGGAATCGTGGCGGCGGAGGATTGGGTCCCCAGAGCCGTAGCGTAGGCCGGTAACATATTCTTCAAGAGGCGGAGCGGATTTTTCCCGGCTATGGCTCCGGCTATCGTGAATTGGATCAATAACAATAATACATGTAAGACAAAGATGACTATGATAACCTTGAGGAACATCGTGATAATACTCATGACTTGTCCACTCACGGTCATGTTCAGGAAGATACCGAAAATATGGAGCGGTAATAACGGGATGATAACCACCTCGATCAGCTTAATGATAATTTCCTTGAAATCCGTGAAAGAGTCACGCAGGGTGGTTCCCGCTATATTAGAAAGCCCTAGGCCAATCGTAAAGGATAGCAGCAAGGCTGTCATGACATCCATTAAAGGCGGCATATTTACCACGAAGTAAGGTGTCAGCATGAAATCTTCCGGATTCTCCATCGCCGTCAATTCCGTGTTGGTCGGTAGTATGTGCGGGAATATAGCCGATCCGCTCAGGAACGTGAAGAAACCCGAGAAGACTGTTGAACCGTAGGCGATCAAGGCGGTTATCAACAATAGCTTTCCGGCTCCTTTACCCAGATCTCCGATAGCGGGAGTCACCAGCCCCAATATGATTAGAGGGATGGAGAACGATAGGAAGTTGCCGAACAATGAATTGAAGGTTACAAAGATACGTGCGATTCCTCCCGGTAAAAACTGGCCGAACAATACGCCGGCGGCGATAGCGATAACGACTTTAGTTAACAATGATACTCTGATCTTCTTCATGGTGTTGCTTTATTTTGAAGCCAATGGCGGCCATCGTAATACTCATCAACGGACTGATCAGGTTAAAGAAGCAATAAGGAAGATACGTCAGAGTCGCTACGCCTAATATCGTGGCTTGCGTCATGCCACAGGTGTTCCACGGTACCAGCACGGACGTTACGGTTACGGAATCTTCCGTCGTACGGCTTAACAGGCGACTCTCATATCCTTTTTTCTTGTAGATATCCTTGAACATATTTCCGGTAAGGATAATGGATATGTATTGGTCGGCCGTAACGATATTCAAGAATAAGCCGGAACATACGGTAGACGCCACCATGCCGACCCTCCGTTTCATAAAGCGAAGGAATACAGACGTAAGGCTTTCCAGCATACCGCTGGCCGTCATGGAGCCGCCGAAGCACATGGCGCAGATGATCAGCCAAATCGTATTCATCATGCCCGCCATACCCCGGGTAGCGACCAAGCTGTTCAAGGCCTCGTTGCCCGTATTGATCTGGGTACTCCCGTAGAATGTCATGAATAATCCCTTAAACAGGGAGGAGGCATCCGCTACCGACGCTCCCGCTACCTCTTGCAATAAATGAGGCTGGAAAAAGATCGCGAACACCCCGGCCATCGCCGTCGAGATAAACAAGGTGATCAAAGACGGTACTTTTTTGGCGATTAATATACCCGTTACCACCGGTACGATCAGTAGCCAGAGCGAGATATTAAAACTTTCGTTCAACGAGGCGGCGAACTCGGCTATTTGCCCGGATGCGTTCGAGGTATGCGTAAAACCCGCTATGGTAAAGATAATCAACGTGATCACCATAGACGGTATTGTCGTAAGCATCATATACCGGATATGGGAGAACAAAGGGGTATGCGTTACGGAAGAGGCTAATACCGTCGTGTCCGAAAGCGGTGAGATCTTATCCCCGAAATAAGCGCCCGAGATGATCGCCCCGGCTACCCACCCCGTAGCGAAGCCCTGTGCCTCACCGATACCCATCAAGGCGATACCGATCGTGGCGATGGTAGTCCACGAGCTACCGGTCATAACGGATACGACAGCGCAGATCATGCAACAAGAGGCCAGAAAGAAACTCGGATGGATGATTTGCATCCCGTAATAAATCAAGGTCGGGACGATACCGCTGATCATCCAGCTACCGGATAAAGCGCCAATCAACAATAGGATAATTATAGCTGTGGCCACTCCCAATATGTTTTTACATATCGCCTCTTCTATATCACGCCATTTGACTTTGCAGAAGATCATGGCCAAAAGGGAGGCGACCGCCGTGGTGGTAAGTAATACGACTTGGCTTCCGCCGCTCAACGCGTCGCTGCCAAAAGTGCGTATGGTTACAAACAAAAGAGCTACCAGCACGAGGATAGGCACTAGTGAAAGTAGAGGGGAGGGCATCTTCTTAAGATGATTTTCCATTGTTCATTCAGTCGCTTAAATAATGATGGTGCGAAAATACTAAAAATACCTTGAATAACGCTATGAATTATAGATTGATTTCCTTATTTCACAGTCTTTTGGACGATCTTATAACCGGTTGCCGCTATAAGAATGCTCATAAACGGGCTGACGATATTAAAGACGCAATAAGGGAAATAAGTCCAAGTAGATACGCCAAGGATTGTAGATTGTGTCATGCCGCAAGTCGTCCACGGGATCAGCACGGAGGTGACGGTGACGGAGTCTTCCGTTGTCCGGCTAAGCAGGCGGCTCTCGAATCCACGTTGCTTATATACTTCTTTAAACATTTCGCTGTTCAGGATGATGGCGATGAACTGGTCCGCCGTGCAGATGTTCAAGGATAATCCGGACACGACGGTAGAGGCGACCATGCTGGTACGGCCTCGCATGAAATGCAAGAAGATACGTGTGATACTTTCTAGCATGCCGCTAGCGGACATGGCCCCGCCGAAACACATGGCGCAAATGATCAGCCAAATCGTGTTCATCATCCCGGCCATTCCCCGGGTAGAGACTAGAGAGTTCAAGGCCTCGTTGCCGGTCTGTATCTGCGTGCTGTCATAGAAAGTCATCAGCAGACCTTTGATATAGGCGATAATCCCGCTATCTGTGATCCCGGAAATCTCCAATAAGGCGTTTGGCTGGAAGATCAAGGCGAATATTCCGGCGAGTATGGAAGAGGCGAAAAGCACTACGATCGAAGGTGTCTTCTTGGCGATCATGATTCCGGTAACGATCGGTACGATCATAAGCCAAGGCGTGATATGGAACGAGCCTTTCAAGGCTTCGGAGAAAGCGGCTATCTGGGATGCGTCCGCTGCCTCCCTCGAGAATCCGGCGATGCTGAATACGATCAGTGTGACGATCATAGAGGGAACGGTCGTATAAAGCATATACCGGATATGCGTGAAAAGGGGCGTGTCCGTTACGGAGGCCGCCAATACCGTAGTGTCTGATAACGGCGACATCTTATCCCCGAAATAAGCGCCCGATATAATCGCTCCCGCTACCCACCCCGTACTGAAGCCTTGCGCCTCGCCAATCCCGATCAAGGCGATCCCGATGGTGGCGATGGTAGTCCACGAGCTACCCGTCATGACCGATACGATACTGCATAGCAGGCAACAGGCCACGAGGAAGAAATCCGTTTGCATGACTTGCAACCCATAATAGATCAAGGACGGCACGATCCCGCTTACCATCCAACTGCCCGATAGGGTTCCGATCAATAAAAGGATGATGACAGACGGTGCAATCCCATAGATGTTACGGGCGATTTGCCCCTCGATATCTTCCCACTTGATCTTGCAATGAAAGACGGCGATCAAAGAGCAGATCGAGGTGGCTATCAATAATACGATTTGGCTGGCTCCTCCAAGGGAATCGCCCCGGAAAATATAGATGGCTACGGCCAGCATGATGACTAATGTCACTACGGGTAGTAAAGAGATCGCGATGGAGGGTGTCCGGGGCTTTTCTGCCATGGGTTTATTCACGTCGTTTGTTATTTATCATGGATAATCCGAATAAATTCTTTATACGGACCTTCCTTGTGTTATCGATTCTAATTAATTTCGCTGCAAAAATAAAAAAGGATTTGGATAGGGGGGTAACTTATGGTAGTAAATAATCGGTTAGGCTATTTATTTGTCTTTTTGGGGATGAGTATGGCGCTATATGCCCAGCGAAAGACGGAAGTGATCCGTTATGGCGATCTGGATCAGTGGGTGGTACGTAAGATCACGGAATCGGCTATTATCGGGAAGGAGACAAAGACACTTTACTGCGTTGGCCCTACGGATACGATTATCGGAAATAGACCTTTTGAGTCGAAAGTTTCGCCTTGGGGCAGTTCTAACGTGATGGCTAGGGTGAGCGGGATTACGAAAGCTAGCGTCAGTGTCTACCCCGAAAGACGGGATGAGGGATATTGCGCACGGCTGGAGACGGGTATAGAATCGATCTCGGCGATGGGTATCATGAACGTGAAGGTGCTGGTCGGCGGATGCCTCTATCTCGGCCGTTTTCAGGAACCGGCGAAGAATTCTTCGGAGACGTGGGGGCAGATCGTTTGCGGTATCCCGTTTCACCAAAAACCTACGTCCTTGTTATTCGATTATAAGGTGAAACTCTCCGGTGATCCCAATCGTATTAAATTGAGTGGTTTTAGCAAGAGATCGGAGGTAGATGGCATTGATATGCCTTTGGTGAATCTCTTTCTTCAGAAGCGTTGGGAAGATAAGGACGGGAACATATATGCTAAGCGTATCGGTACGCTGGTAATCCGGATGGATAAAAATACGGATTGGGTAAACGATGCCAATTTCACGATCTTATACGGCGATATCACGAAACGTAGCGATTATAAAGAATATATGGGGTTTCAACTCGGAGAGTCCACTCGTTATAGTTTAAACAGCAAAGGTAAGAACGTCCCTGTCCAAGAAATCGGCTGGGGAACGGAGGACGATGAGGTAACCCATATGATCTTAGAGTTCTGTTCCAGTCACGGAGGCTCATACATAGGGTCTCCGGGAAATACCTTTTGGGTAGATAATATCCGGTTGGGATATTGAGCCTATTATCGTTGAAACCCTATGGTATTTGTCTCCGGTCTTGATACAGAAGCCAACAAATGAAGCGTAGCTTGTTTTATTCTATGGTTTCGTGATCAGAATATAATAGTCTGATATTAGCCTCTAATATTCTGAATCCACTCCCATGATCGTGCGGCATACCATATTTGGGGCCAGATTTATAGCTCCCGATTCTTATATCATACATTATCTTCCCATCGGTTAAGAGTGATATAAAACGCTCAAATGATGGCTCTGTATATATATCGGCTTTATTGAAGTAGAAGAGTTCCTTACCTCCTTCTTTTTTTGTTTGGGCAGTTACATATAATAAGTTCTTTAGCTTCTTTGTTAGTGCTTTTTGAATGTCTTGATAGGTGTAACCTACGCTACAATCTAACAGCTCTTTTGTATTTAAGTCAAATACTCCTATTAATATTGTCTTGGCGACAGGGTTGTTTAGGAGTTTAAAAGAATATTTCTTCATATATGTGTTATAGCTATTTGCAAACATAGACGTATGCAAGCTATTTATAGATGGTGCATCTTCATAAGGTGTTCCAAATTTATCTTTTAAATAAGCATTCGCACGTTTGGGAAATGAGGGGCTTTTAGTGAATAGGGTAACGTAAGAGCATGAAGCGCCGCGATGAGATTTTATTTCGAATCCAGCTAAATCGGGCTCGTCTAAATTGTTCTCGACAACTCCGATGTAATCTTCAAATGTTTTTCCAATCCCAGTATTGTTGGCTCTATTGCTTGGAACATATTCCAAGGATTTAACCTCTTTGAACTTTGAAATAATAAAATCCTTATTCTCCATAACGTATTATATTAAATATGAGTAAGTCAATAATATCTCTATCTTTGGAAAAATCTTCCTCTGATATGAATAGCTGTTCTATGGTAATGTTGAAATAGTGGCATATTTTATAGATCTGACTAAGGGTGTACTTATGTGGAAATTTAGGGCTTTCTATACTCCCTATTAAGCCCGGAGCCACTTCGAGGAGATTCGACAACTCTTTTTGGCTAACATTGTTGGCCTCTCTTAGCTCCTTTATCTTAAGGATGATTTCAAGTTGATACTCGGTCTTTCTAATCATTATTGTTATTTTTGCCCAAAAATATAGTTTTATATATGCTTATGTACTCACAATATGTGAGCAATTGAGTATATTTGCACTCACATAATATAAGTAAGGAAGGTATGTACAAAAGAACGATTGATAATAGGTGGAGCTTTAAGGATGCCGATACCAAAGAATTTACTCATTGCTATCATGCGTATCCTGCGATGATGATTCCCCAAGTAGCAAGAGCTCTAATAGAGGAATATAAGCCAGAGGATGGAGTTGAGCTACTTTTTGATCCATATATGGGAAGCGGTACATCGTTAGTTGAGGCTTCTATAAAAGGTATAAACGCGATAGGAACAGACCTTAATCCATTGGCTAGATTGATGAGCCATGTAAAAACAACCCATTATGATTTATCTTGTATCAGAGATACTTTTTCAATGATGCAAGCCTTGTTCTTTGAGTATTCTGAAGATAAGGTCAAGAATAAGAATTTCGATAATATTTCTAATTATACTTATTGGTATTCCAGAGATAGCCTTTTGCGCCTTTCTTATATTTATCAAGTAATTAATGAATGTGTGGCTTTGGATTTCGCTGATTTCTTTAAAGTTCCTCTTTCCGAGACTGTTAGAGAGGTGTCGTTTACGAGGAATGGAGAATTTAAGCGGTTTAGGATGAAGGAAGAGAAAATTAAAGACTTCAAACCGGATGTCTTTCGATTGTTTGAAGAAAAGGTTATAAGAAATATAAATGGACTTGAGGAGTTTAATAGTATAAAATATCCATGTAATATAGGTATCTATGACTTTAATAGTACTATAGAAATCCCTTCCGATATAATACAGCCGAATAGTGTTGATATGGTTGTAACCTCTCCGCCTTATGGCGATAGTAGAACAACCGTTGCTTATGGACAATTTTCAAGGTGGGCAAATGAATGGTTCAATTTTGAAAATGCTAAAACACTAGATAATCTCCTAATGGGGGGACGAGTTCAGAAAGAGGAACTTTTTGAGACTAAAAGCATTAAATCTGAACTGGACGAAATAAAGAGCATTGATCCAAAGAGAAATTTGGAAGTGGTCTCGTTTCTTAATGATTATAGCTGTTCTATAAAGAATGTCGCGTCTGTAATAAAGAGTGGTGGAGTCGTTTGTTATGTCGTAGGGAACAGAACGGTTAAGGGGGTTCAAATTCCATTAGATTACTTTACTGCTGAAATGTTTGAGAAGAATGGTTTTACACATATCGATACTATTGTTAGAGAAATACCTAACAAAAGGATGCCTTCTAAAACAAGTCCTACTAATGTGGCAGGGAAGAAGGTTAGCACGATGTGCAATGAATATATAGTCATATTGGAGAAGAAATAAGGAAAGAGGCTGTTTTATTTGACTGAATTGATAGCCAATGGCTCCCAGTGTCGAGTTCTTTCTTTTTGACAGTTTGTAATCTTAACGCCCGTAGAATCGATTATTGCGGGGGAATGTACAGTCTACTCTTAAATTTGAGTTAAAATATATTTAATCGCTTGTTGGATAGTTGGATATCAAAAGAGGCTCTTTTGTTCTAGCGAAACTAGCTCATCCTAATTCCTATTTTATGGGATGAAAAACCTATCTCAATGGGTTACGATAGGGAAGTGACAGGGTTATGATGGCTATTCTTGATAGTTCACGACCCTATTCTTGACTATTCACGATGCCCAACGGCACTATTGGCGTTGCCAAACACGACCGATAGCGTAGGCTTTTGTCGATACTCGTGTGTAAAAAGTAGTACTTTGCCGCATAAAACGCCGCTTACAACCTCCTTTTTCTCATTATCTTGCCTCTTTTACGAATAGCCTATGTCACGATATGCGCTTTATTTCAGTCAAAAGGATTGTATAACTGTTGTTTTACTGACAGGTGGATTCTTGCTGAATATAACCTGTCTCAAAACAGGCTTACACTGAAAGTATTCCGGCATTAGATAAATAACTAGAGCGAAATAGTCTGTGTTGAGAGTAAATAATAAATAGATTATTGGAAGTGGGGAATAAGCTGCTTTTAATGTACGTGCGTACATTCTTACGCCGCATGGTTGAAGATGCAAAACGGTTGTTTGGTATTGACTCGTGGCGACTCTGAATTCAATGCCGCTAAGACTGGTTCTGACGGTGCCTTGATCTTCAACGCATACCAGAAGACTGACGCTGAGGATATGGTAACATCTATCGAAGGCGCTAACGCTGAAGGCGTATCTATCGTAGCGGTAGCTGTTGACGGTGAGGAAGCTGTAAAGGCAATCGTGAAATAAGAAATAAACGAAATAAGATAATCATACAATTCCCGTGCGGGTATCGATCCAAGTAATCCGTGACGGATGAACAGGCGGGAATTGGATTAATATTAATACTAAAGTAATAAATTAAAGTTCATCCGTAAGTACTTCCGTGAGGATGGAAGCGGATAAAAAAACAAGTCCTTGGCAATGTGTTCGCATGCCAAGGACTTCGTGTTTATACTTGCCTTCGTCAGACCTAATGAGTGTATGAATTGTTTAATTCTGCGTAAGCAACTTCGTCAGCCTCTTGACCCCTTCCGAGGCTCCGGCCTGTATATGCTCGATGTCGTCGCGATAAGTACGTACATCTTTCGGGTCGATCAAATAGATCGGCTGGCCCCGACGCACGTAGTTCAGCAAACCGGCGGCGGGATAGACGTTTAAGGAGGTGCCGATAATCACGAAGATATCACAATCTTCCACCAGCTTGATGGAAGGCTCTATCATGGGTACCGCCTCTCCAAACCATACGACGAAAGGACGTAGCTGATTTCCGTGAGGGTCCTTGTCACCCAGATGAATATCCGGGTTCTCCGGCGATAGATCGTAGGTCGTGTCCAGATCCCTTACGGAGCATGCCTTCATCAACTCTCCATGCAGATGGATCACGTGGCTGCTACCCGCGCGTTCATGTAAGTTATCGATATTCTGGGTAATGATCCGTACGTCGAAATCTTTCTCCAAGGCGGCTAGCCCGAGGTGACCGGCGTTAGGTTTCGTATTCAATAACTCTCTTCTGCGCTGGTTGTAGAAGTCGAGAACCAATTTAGGGTTGGCGGCGAAGCCTTCCGGCGTGGCGACATCTTCCACCCGGTATTTCTCCCATAACCCGTCCGAGTCGCGGAAAGTGGAGATACCGCTCTCTGCGCTCATTCCCGCTCCGGTAAGTATGACTAACTTTTTCATCTGTTACTTGTTTAATGTATAGATGTATATATTAATAGTTACGAAGTTACGACTTTATTTCGTAAAAAGCTTTGAATGAAATAAAAAGTTCTTACAAAATGCTGTTATACGATTAAAAGCATTACTTTTGTGGCTTATAATTAGTTGAACAAGAAAAAAGAATGGATAAAGTAAGTTATGCGCTTGGCTTAAGTATCGGAAATAATTTCCAGAACTCAGGCATCAAGGATCTTCAAGTGGAAGATTTTGTACAGGGATTGAATGACGTCTTAACAGAGGCAAAACCTGCTCTTAGTTATGATGAGGCAAAACAAGTGATCAATGATTACTTCATGAAGCTTCAACAAGAGAAACTGGAGATCAATAAGAAAGCCGGTGAGGAGTTCCTTTCTATCAATAAGCATAAGGCTGGTGTGGTAGAGTTGCCTAGCGGTTTGCAATACGAGGTGCTGAAGAATGGTACAGGCGCTAAACCTACGGCGAACGATAAGGTAAAATGCCACTATCACGGTACGTTAATCAACGGTCAGGTGTTTGATAGCTCCGTACAGAGAGGCGAGCCCGCCGTATTCGGTGTTTCACAGGTAATCCCGGGATGGGTAGAGGCTTTGCAGTTGATGCCGGTCGGTTCTAAATGGAGATTGTTTATCCCGTCTAACCTTGCTTATGGCGAGCGTGGGGCAGGTGAGGCTATCGAGCCGAATAGTACGTTGATCTTCGACGTTGAGTTATTAGATATCGAAAAATAATATATAAGAGTTAAAGAAAAATGAAAAAGTTAAGTGTATTAGTCGCTACAGTGATTGTAGCAATGGGCGCATCTTTCACCTCTTGCGGTGATTCTCACAAAAGCGCGAGCTTGAAGACTTCTATCGATAGCGCAAGCTACGCTATTGGTATCAGCACAGGTGCCGGTTATAAGGAAAACTTAAAGACTTTGCCGGGTGGTGAGGCTAACGTAGATGATTTGATCGCTGGTTTTATCCAAGCTATCAAAGGGGATTCTTCTGCGATGAAGATGAATCCGCAACAGGCTCAACAATATTTGCAGACTTACTTCGTAGAGGCTCAGGCTCGCGAGGCTAAGAAGACAAAAGAAGAGGGCGATAAGTTCTTGGCGGAGAATAAGACAAAAGAAGGCGTTATCACGACTGAGAGCGGCTTGCAATATAAGGTAGAGAAAGAAGGTACAGGCGCGAAGCCGACCGCTACCGATAAGGTAAAAGTTCATTATACCGGAACTCTATTGGACGGTACTAAGTTTGATAGCTCCGTGGATCGTGGCGAGCCGGCTGAGTTCGGTGTTGGCCAAGTAATCAAGGGCTGGACTGAGGGCTTGCAGATCATGCCGGTCGGTTCTAAATATATCTTCTGGATCCCGGCTGAGTTGGCTTATGGCGAACGTGGCGCAGGACAAGATATCAAACCGAACAGCGTATTGAAGTTCGAGGTTGAGTTGCTTGACATCGTAAAAGAATAAGTAGCGAAGAAATAGAAACGGAACGTTTGTAAGATAATAGGCGGGCAAATTATGCTAAAAAGCATTTTTTGCCCGCTTTTATTATTTATTGATTACTTTTTTCTTTCAGAATGATATATGATTCAAATTTATTATATACTTTTGATACATTAAATCTGAATGCATATAATAAAGCGAATTTAAAATGGAGAAGATAGACAAACTGGACCGGCAGATATTGAACATTATTTCAAAGAATGCTAGGATTCCTTTTAAAGATGTTGCCGAGGAGTGCGGTGTATCTCGTGCAGCTATTCATCAACGGGTTCAACGCATGATTGATATGAATGTGATCGTTGGCTCAGGGTATCACATCAATCCTAAAATATTGGGGTATAATACATGTACCTATATCGGCGTGAAATTGGAGCGTGGATCTATGTACAAGGATGTTGTCCCGGAATTCGAGAAAATACCCGAAGTGGTAGAATGCCATTTCACTACGGGTCCGTATACGATGCTGATCAAGCTGTATGCCCGTGATAACGAGCACTTGATGGAGCTTTTGAACTCCAAGATTCAAGAGATACCGGGTGTTACGGCTACAGAGACCTTGATTTCTTTACGCCAAAGTGTTAAACGTGAGATCCCTATCTGTAATATCAATGAATAAGACGAAGAATTATACATGAGCCCGGCCTATTCCAGTGCCGGGCTTTTTTGTTTATTCGGCGGTATCATCTATCTTTGTAATTCGTAATTGTGTGAGGTTCTATGAGTAAATATATAGGAATATTCGTTTTCGTATTCAGTTTGTTTTCTTTGGGAGTACATGCGGGGGAAAGTTTTCGTTTTCGGGTGTATTTGAAAGATAAAGGGGATTCCGGTTATACGCTGGATAACCCGGAGGAATATCTTTCCAAGGAGTCTGTTGAGCGACGGAACCGGCAAGGTATATCGGTGTCGGAATCGGATTTGCCGATCGCTCAAGCTTATCTGGATACCTTGTCCGCCAATGGAGGAAAACCGGTGCTGGAGAGCAAATGGTTCTCTACGGTCGTGGTGTCCAGTCCGGATAGCTTGGTCGCTGAGCGTCTCTTGCGCCTCCCGATCGTGGATTCCGTGAAATGGGTCTGGAAAGGTGACGAGGAAATCGATATTCCTAGGGAGGAGAATGATACGACACGGTTTATGCCAATAGATAAACCGGAGAAATCGCCTTACGGTTATGCCGAGGAGCAGATCAAGATGCTGAACGGTATCAAATTGCATGAGGCGGGCTTTAAGGGTAAGGGTATGCGTGTGGCCGTGGTCGATGCCGGTTTCATGAACGTGGATCGGATCAGCGTATTTGATTCCTTGCGGTTATTAGGAACGCATAACGTGGTTTTCCCCGGCCGAAGCGTTTTCATCGGGGATGATCATGGGACGAAGGTCTTATCTTGCTTGGCCGCTGATGCGCCGGGCTTGATGGTCGGTACGGCTCCCCAAGCCGAATATTGGCTGATAAAGAGCGAGGATAGCCGTTCGGAGTTTCCCATCGAGGAGGATTATTGGACGGCAGCTATGGAATTTGCCGATAGCGTGGGAGTGGATGTGGTCTCTTCTTCGTTGGGGTATTTCTCTTTTGATGTAGAGGCCCTGAACTATCATCAAGATCAATTGGACGGGAGGACTTCCTTGATCAGTCGTGCCGCTAAGATGGCTTCATCAAAAGGGATCTTGTTGTTTAGTAGCGCCGGCAACGAGGGGGGCGGTAGCTGGGGAAAGATAACCTTTCCAGCGGATGCCCCGGATATATTGACAGTGGGCGCTATCACGGATCGTAAGAAGAAAAGTAATTTCAGTTCTGTTGGCTTTACGGCGGATTACCGGGTGAAGCCGGATGTGGTTGCCTTGGGTACGGGCTGTTGCGTGATAGATCCTACGGGGAATATCCGTTACGCGAACGGTACCTCTTTCGCTACGCCGATCTTAGCGGGGTTGGGTGTTTGTCTATGGCAAGCGTTTCCCAGTCTGACGAATAAGGATATAATCTCTCTTTTGCAGCGTTTCGGCAGTAAGTTTGAGCAACCGGACGCTGAGTTGGGATATGGCATCCCGGATGTGTACAAAGCTTATAAACAAGAGCGTAAATATGCGGCCGAATCTAAATAACTTATCGGGTGAGAAAGAGGCTCTATCTTTGTTAGAGCTGAATACTCGTATACGGGGTGCGTTGTCGAGGGCTTTCCCGGAGACTTGCTGGGTGCGTGCGGAGATGAGCGATGTGCGGGTGAATACTTCTTCCGGACATTGTTATCTGGAGTTTGTGGAGAAGAATGTGCAGACCGGGCAATTGGTGGCCAAGGTACGAGGGTCTATCTGGGCGAAGACGTTTCGTATGTTGAAACCTTATTTCGAGATGGAGACCGGTCAGATGTTCGCTTCCGGCTTGAAAGTGTTGGTGAAGGTGTCTGTTGAGTTCCACGAGTTGTATGGATTGAGTCTTACGGTGCTTGATATAGATCCGGCTTATACGTTAGGTGATATGGTGCGTAAGCGTATGGAGATTATCCGCCAATTGCAGGAGGAAGGGGTCTTTACACTGAATAAGGAATTGCCTTTTCCGCTACTTCCTAGGAGAATCGCTATCATTACTTCTCCGACGGCTGCCGGCTACGAGGATTTTATGAATCAGTTGACACGGAATAAAGGAGGTTATCCGTTCTATACCAAATTATTCCCCGCCTTGATGCAGGGAGAACGGACGGAGGCTTCTGTAATAGCGGCTTTAGACCGGATTTATCAACATCAAGATCTTTTTGATGTGGTCGTGATTATCCGTGGGGGTGGGGCTACCTCGGACTTGAATAGCTTCGATTCTTATCTGTTGGCGGCGAATTGCGCTCAATTCCCTTTACCGATTATCACGGGTATCGGGCACGAACGGGATGATACGGTTGTAGATTTGGTAGCGCATACCCGGATGAAGACACCGACCGCTGTCGCCGAGTTCCTTATTTCCCGAATGGATAGCGTTGGTGAGGAGTTGGAGAGTTTGCGTCAAGACGTGAGTTTATTGGCTATGGATATTCTATCCCGACAGAAAAACTATTTACAATTGGTAGCGACCCGTTTCCCTTCTATCGTGACAAGCCGGATCGAGCGGAATCGTTCGGGACTGCAAACGATAGCGAGCCGTTTACCTGCGATGGCATCGGGTTTGTTATCACGCCGCCAGTCGGTGCTTGAGAATACGGAACTTCGCTTGCGGAACGGTATTACCTCTAAACTTTCCGAGAGTGGGCGTTTTATCCAGCTTACGGAGCAGTTTATCAAGATGGCTTCTCCTGATTATATATTGAAGAGGGGATATAGCTTAGCCTTGAAAGATGGCAAGATTATCAAACATGCCTCTGATTTGCGAGCCGGCGAAGAACTGACGACTCGCTTCATCGATGGTGAAATAAAAAGTATTATCAAACCATAGAGGGTGGTTTTATAACCGTCCGATAAATACATAATTAATATGGCGAAGAAAGAAGAAACATATAACGAGGCGATCGAGAAACTTCGTAAGATCGTGGCTGAGATCGAGAATGGAGACTTGGATGTCGATATCCTGTCCGAGAAGGTAAAAGAAGCTACTCGTCTGATCAAGCTTTGCAAGGAGAAGCTGTATAAAGTGGATGAGGAAGTTAAAAAAGTTTTGGAGGAATTGGATTGATGAATAAGTACGTCTTGATCGTTGCCGGGGGTAAAGGGCTTCGTATGGGTGGAGATCTGCCGAAGCAGTTTATTCCTATGCGGGGGAAACCTCTTTTGATGCATACGTTAGAGGCTTTTCATCGTTGGGATGCTTCCGCACGTATAATCCTTGTGCTTCCGGAGGATCATCAGCCGTATTGGAATATGCTTTGCAAGGAAATCGGCTGCAAGGTCCCGCATGCGATCGTGAAAGGGGGAGATACTCGCTTCTTCTCGGTTAAGAATGGGTTGGATTGGCTTTTGGCGGAGAGGCGTCGGAAGGGGGAGGAGGATAGCGGTCTGAGTTTGGTCGCTGTGCACGATGGCGTTCGTCCTTTCGTCTCTCCGGAGGTTGTTGAGGCCTGCTTTGATAAAGCGGCTGTCACGGGAGCCGTTATCCCGGTTGTTCCGATGATTGATTCCCTGCGTGAGACAGATGAAAAAGGGAGCCATCCGGTGGACCGTTCCCGCTATATGGCTGTACAAACCCCGCAAGTCTTCCATTTGGAATTATTGACAGAAGCCTATGAGCAACCTTATTCGTCTTTATTTACGGACGACGCTTCCGTGGTGGAGGCGATGGGGCATGCGATTGATACGGTTCCCGGTGATCGTGAGAATATCAAGATTACCACGCCCTTTGATTTGTTAATAGCGGAAGCGATGTTTGCCCGGTAAACCCTAAAAACTCATAGATGTTATGCTGGACCTTGATAAGCGATCGATTACGTACTTGCCGGGAGTAGGACCCAAGAAGGCGGATATCCTGCAAAAGGAAGCGGGGATATCGTCGTATGAGGACTTGCTCTTTTATTTTCCTTATAAATATATAGATCGCAGCCGGTTTTATAAAGTTGCCGAGATCAGTGGGAATATGCCTTATATCCAGTTGAAAGGCCAGATTCTCTATTTCGATACGCTAGGCGAGGGGCGGAGTAAACGGCTGGTTGGCAAGTTCTCGGATGGTACGGGCACGATCGATTTGGTCTGGTTCAAGGGCTTGAATTATGTGACAGATAAGTATCGTCCCAATACCGAGTATATAGTTTTCGGAAAGCCTACGGAGTTCGGGCATACCTATAACATACCGCATCCGGATATCGACTCAATGGAGCAAGCTGATCAAGTGGCGAATGGCTTGACTCCTTTCTATAATACCTCGGAGAAAATGAAGAAATCTTTCTTGAATTCCCGGGCGATCCAGAACCTGCAATATACGTTGTTAAGCTGGCTGAACTGGGAACTTCCGGAGACGCTTTCCCCCGACGTATTGAAACGGATCCATATGATGTCTATGACAGAGGCGATGCGGAATATCCATTTCCCGGAATCTGCCGCTAAGTTGCGTGACGCCCAGTTACGTTTGAAGTTTGACGAGCTTTTCTTCATACAATTAAATATATTACGTACCGCTAGCGTTCGGAAACTGAAGCTAAAAGGGATCGTTTTCCCTACGGTCGGCCATTATTTCAATACGTTCTATAAAGAGTATCTTCCTTTTGAGTTGACGAACGCCCAGAAACGGGTAGTCCGTGAGATCCGGATCGATATGGGTAGCGGGCGGCAGATGAATCGCCTGCTGCAAGGTGATGTGGGGAGTGGCAAAACTTTGGTAGGCTTATTGTCTATGCTATTGGCGATAGATAATCATTGCCAAGCTTGTATGATGGCTCCTACCGAGATATTGGCAACCCAGCATTATGCGACGATCATGGGATTCCTGAAAGATATGGACGTTAAGGTCGCTCTTTTGACCGGATCTACCAAGAAGAAAGAGCGGGATAAGATATTACCGGCTATTGCCAGCGGTGAGATCCAGATCGTGATCGGGACGCATGCGTTGATTGAGGAGACGGTGGTTTTCTCTTCGTTGGGATTAGCGATTATCGATGAGCAGCACCGTTTTGGTGTGGAGCAACGCTCACGCCTTTGGATGAAGAACACGATCGTGCCGCATGTGTTGGTGATGACGGCTACCCCGATTCCCCGTACTTTGGCGATGACTTTGTATGGGGATCTGGATGTATCGGTGATCGATGAGTTACCTCCGGGACGTAAACCGATACAGACGCTTCATCGCTATGATAATAAAAAGGCACAACTTTATGAGTTCCTTCGGAAAGAGATACAAAAGGGGCGTCAGGTTTATGTGGTATATCCGTTGATTGAAGGAAATGAGAAACTGGATTATAAAGACTTGGAGGCTGGTTTTGAGACGTTCAAGGAGGTCTTCCCAGAATATAAGGTATGTATGGTACATGGCCGTATGAAAGCGGCGGATAAGGATACCGAGATGCAGAAGTTTATCTCCGGCGAGGCGCAAATCTTGATGGCTACTACGGTTATAGAGGTTGGCGTGAACGTGCCGAACGCATCCGTCATGGTGATCGAGAGTGCTGAACGTTTCGGCCTCTCTCAACTTCACCAGCTTCGTGGCCGGGTAGGACGTGGTGCTGAACAATCTTATTGTATCTTGGTTTCTTCCTATAAATTAAGTAATGACACTCGTAAGCGATTGGAGATTATGGTGAACAGTACGAATGGCTTTGAGATCGCTGAGGCGGATCTCCGTCTCCGGGGACATGGAGATTTGGAAGGTACCCGGCAAAGTGGCGAGGGGATAGATCTTAAAATAGCGGACTTGGCTGCCGATGGACAAATACTTCAATATGCGCGGGATATCGCTCAAGGAGTTCTTGACGAAGACCCCGAATTATTGTCCGAACAGCACCGGATATTGAGCGAAAGGCTCAAAACTCTGTTCACAAGGAAGATAAATTGGGGAATGATTAGCTAATATGTTGTGAAACATATTGTTCTGTAAGTCTTTGATATTTAGCTTGTTTATTCGCTTGTTTTGCTTTTATTCAAAGTCATTGCAGAAATTTTTCGTTAATCAATTTTGTCGGCTTATTCAAATTTCCGAACTTTGACAAGTTGACAATCAGGCAGAGATGCCGGGTATTGCCGTTTTATCCTGAATTATAAGAATGAAAGTTATCAAAAAATGAGTATAAAGACATTTCTATTCATTTGTTGTGCCGCTGTGATGGTATCGACTGCAAATGCGGAGAATCCGGTGAAACCGGAAACTCCGGAGACTCCCAATCATCCAACCCACAAACTTATGGACAAGCGTGTATCTGAGTTAATGGCCGACCGTGTTGGCTTTAAGAAAGATATGGCTTTGAAGGAGCTTGCGGAGATTAATGAGAAAGCGGAGTTGGAGGCAAGGGAGAACTTGATGTTTCCTGCCGATGAATTATATGGCGAGTGGACAAATGAATGGGTGAATCCTTTCCGGGGTAAGAAGGTTGATCTTCCGGATTCTTGCATAATCGATTGTTCTACTTTTGTCTTGCCTATGGACTCTATGACAAGGGTCACTTCAAAGTATGGTCCTCGCCGTAGACGGATGCATAAGGGGATAGACTTGAAAGTGCAAATTGGAGATACGATCCGTGCGGCGTTTGACGGCAAGGTGCGTATCAAGAATTTCGAGCGTAGGGGATATGGCTATTATCTTGTGATTCGCCATCCGAATGGTTTAGAGACTGTATATGGTCATTTATCTAAATTCTTAGTAGGTGTGAACGATATCGTACGGGCTGGAGATCCGATCGCTTTAGGGGGAAATACAGGACGCTCTACGGGATCTCATTTGCATTTTGAGACTCGTTTTCTTGGACAGGCTATTAACCCGGCTGATATTATTGACTTCGAGAACTCAATACCTCATCAGGATCAATATGTGTTTCGTAACGTCAAGATTAACGGACGTAAGAGCAATATCTATACATCTTCCAATAGTCAGATGGTGTACCATCGTGTAAAATCCGGTGATACCTTAGGTAAAATCGCACGTATATATGGTACGACAGTGAATGAGCTTTGTCGTTTAAATGGATTGAAATCTACTTCTATGTTACGTATCGGCCAGTCCATTCGTTGTAGTGCCGGTGTGGAAACCGCGGCTAAAGCTACTCCAAAAGCTCAAACTCAAAAGAAATCGACCGCTTCCGGATCTTCTAAGAAAATCACGGTACAGGCAAGTTCTTCCGCTACCGCTTCTTTAGGAGAAAATACGAATACAATGAATGATGTGGAGGCTACTCCGGTTTATCATCGTATTAAATCCGGTGATACGCTTGGCGCTATCGCTAAAAGATACGGTACTTCCGTTAGTAAACTCTGCGAATTGAACGGTATCACAAAGACTACCGTGTTGCGCTTAGGACGCTCATTACGCTGTTCATAACGATATATAAGATGTAAGAAAACGAAAAGGAGCCGCTTATAAAGTGGCTCCTTTTCGTTGTAACCTCTTTTCATTTATCTTATTAGCTTTTGTTGTCTTGAATTTTCGAGAACATCTACGTCTTTTTTCCTATATTCGCGGGTATAATCTAGGATAGTATGCCAAATACAAAGGAACAATTCGAGCAAGTGATCTCCCTGTGCCGGGAGTTGTTCGGGAAGAAGTTGAAGGATTACGGGCCGTCGTGGAGGATTATGCGTCCCCAGTCGGTTACCGACCAAATATTTATCAAGGCGAACCGTATCCGTAGCTTGGAGATTAAGGGGACGAGCATGGTGGACGAGGGAATCCGTCCGGAGTTTATCGCCATCGTTAATTATGGTGTGATCGGTTTGATCCAGTTGGCGTTGGGATTCGCGGATACGACCGATATCACGATAGATAAAGCCTTGGAATTATACGATAAATACATCACTGAGACGAAGGAACTGATGTACGCCAAGAATCACGACTATGATGAGGCGTGGCGCAGTATGCGTATCAGCTCGTACACGGATCTTATTTTGATGAAGATTTATCGGACCAAGCAAATCGAGAGTCATGGAGGCAAGACACTCGTCTCCGAGGGAGTGGACGCTAACTACATGGATATGATCAATTATGCCCTCTTCGGCTTGATTAAGCTGGAGTTTGGCGAGGAGTGAGCTACATGGAATATAAGGAAACCGTAAAGAAAGTGATCGCAGAGGTCTGCCGCCTGTTACTGGGAGTAGTCTTTATCTTCTCCGGGACGGTGAAGGCTGTCGATCCCATGGGAGGCGCCATTAAGATTGGCGACTATCTGACTTCCTTTGGGCTGGATAAGCTGCAACCTTTTACGGTCTTGATCTCCTTTAATTTGTCCGCTCTGGAGTTCATGCTGGGTGTCTGTATGCTATTGGGGGTGTACCGGCGGTATACGACCTTCTTGACCTTGCTGATGATGTCTTTCATGACGCCGCTGACGCTGTATCTGGCGATCTTCAATCCCGTATCGGATTGCGGTTGCTTCGGGGATGCCTTGGTGATCAGTAATTGGCAGACCTTCTATAAGAATGTCGTACTTTTGGCCGCCGCTATTTACGTGTTCATCCATAATCAGCGGCTTTTACAAGGCTATACCTACCATGTCTACTGGTTCGTGGCTTTGTGGTCATATGTCTTCGCTATCGGTTTCGCTTACCGGAATTATAATCATTTGCCGATCTTGGATTTCCGTCCCTATAAGTTGGGTGCGAATATCCCTGCCTTGATGTCGATACCGGAAGGTGCGCCCGAGGATGAATATGCGTATTCTTTTATTTACGAGAAGGATGGCGTACAGAAAGAATTTTCTTTGGAGAACGCCCCGGCCGATGATAGTACGTGGACTTTCGTGGATTCAAAGACCAAGCTGATCAAACAAGGATACGTTCCCCCCGTTACCACATTTCATATTTATAATGAGAATGACGCAGACGTGACTGATGAGTTGCTGAACGACCCGAAAGGTCTCTTTCTTTTGATCGCTCCCCGTCTGGAGAATGCGGATGATGAGCGTATCGACGAGATCAACAATGTATACGATTACGCCTTGGAGAACGGCTTGGGCTTTTATTGCGTGACGGGTTCTTCCGCCGAGGCTATCGCTACATGGAGTGATAATACCGGTGCCGAGTATCCGTTTCTTATGGCCGATGATGTCCTTTTGAAAACAATCATCCGCTCCAATCCGGGATTGGTCTTGCTGAAGAAAGGTACGATCTTGATGAAGTGGCATTACAACGATATCCCACAGGAAGAAGAGCTGAAAACGATCGTAAACGGCTATCTGGAAGGAAATACCGACTGGAAAGCGAAAGAAGATGCCCGGCTAATAACCAACCTATTAAGTTTTACCGTACCTTTGTTGCTGGTTTGGGGATACGATGCCTTGCGCAATCGCCGTCGCCGGAAAGGAAAAGAATCTGAATAGAGATTTATTTGTATTACATATTTAAATTATTAAGTTATGAGAAAGAATATTGTTGCAGGAAACTGGAAAATGAACACTACTCTTGCTGAAGGTCTTGCTTTGGCTAAAGGTTTGGACGAGGCTTTGAAGGGTAAGACTCCGAATTGCGATGTGATCATCGGTACTCCGTTCACTCACTTGGCAAGCGTTGCTGCCGCTATCGATACAAACAAGATCGGTGTTGCAGCTGAGAACTGCGCTGACAAGGAAAAAGGTGCTTATACAGGTGAGGTTTCTGCCGCTATGGTAGCTTCTACTGGCGCGAAATATGTGATCTTAGGCCACTCTGAGAGACGTGCTTATTATCATGAGACTCCGGAGATCTTGAAGACGAAGGTTGAGTTGGCTTTGGCTAACGGTTTGACTCCGATCTTCTGCATCGGTGAGGTTTTGGAGGAGAGAGAAGCCGGTAAGCACTTCGAGGTAGTAGACGCTCAGATCGCTGGTTCTTTGTTCGATCTTTCCGCTGAGGATTTCAGCAAGATCGTCTTGGCTTACGAGCCGGTATGGGCTATCGGTACAGGTAAGACTGCTTCCGCTGAGCAAGCTGAGGAGATCCATGCTCACATCCGCGCTACTTTGGCCGCTAAATATGGCAATGAGGTAGCTGATAACTGCACGATCCTTTACGGTGGTAGCTGTAACGCCGGTAACGCTAAGGAATTGTTCGCTAAACCGAACGTAGACGGTGGTTTGATCGGTGGCGCTTCTTTGGCCGTTGACAAATTCATGCCGATTATCGAGGCTTTTTAATTAATTCATAATAAGAAGGTATCTTTCCCCTCAATGAATGGGGAAAGATACTCTTTTTAATATTCTATCTATGAAAAGAATTCCTTGTATCTTATTGCTATTTGCCTTTATGATGGCCGGTACTTCATCTTTATTCGCTCAGACGGCGTTGGAAGGTGAGCGTTCGACCATATTCGATGCGTTGCAGAGATCCGGTTTGGGAAAAGGCGAGGTCGTTATCAATCAATCCGCCGCTATCCGCGAGATGGTGGGTGAGCGTATGCGTGGAGCGAACGTGGAGACGACAGATAGCCTTACCTTCTTGAAGGTACAAGGGTATCGTACGCAGGTATTTTCCGGTAATAACCAACGGGTCTCGAAAGACGAGGCTTTTCGTAAGGAGAAGGAAATCAAGGAGCTTTTTCCAGAGATCCCGACGTATGTCACTTACAACGCCCCGTTCTGGAAGTTGCGTGTGGGAGATTTCCGCTCGCATGAGGAGGCCTATCATATGATGCGCCTGTTGATGGGTGCTTTCCCGAAATACGGGAAGGAAATGTATATCGTACGAGAAGAGATAAAAATTCCCCTAAATTAAAGAGAATGTCAGAAGTAAACGAAGAGACGCTACGTGCCCGGGAAGCTTTGGCCGGCCATTATAAGGAAGTATTGGGTTTGCTGGGTGAGGATGCCGGGCGTGAGGGTCTGCTTAAAACGCCGGAACGTGTGGCGAAAGCCATGCAGTTTTTAACCAAGGGATATCATGAGGACCCGGAGGCGGTGCTCCGTTCCGCCATGTTTCAGGAAGAGGATTACAAACAGATGGTTATCGTGAGAGATATCGATTTCTTCTCCCTTTGTGAGCATCATATGTTGCCTTTCTTCGGCAAGGCCCACGTGGCTTATATCCCCAAGAAATATATTACGGGCTTAAGCAAGATCCCTAGGGTAGTGGATATCTTCGCCCGCCGTCTCCAGATACAGGAGCGTATGACGATGCAGATCAAGGATTGTATCCAGAGGACCTTGGACCCGTTGGGCGTGATGGTCGTGATCGAGGCGCAGCATATGTGCATGCAGATGCGTGGCGTGGAGAAACAAAATTCCTTGACGACTACCTCTGATTTCACCGGCTTTTTCCAACAAGCCAAGACGCGCGAGGAGTTCATGAACTTGATCAAGCATAATCGCTGATCATCATCTCCCGTCATAGCTTACTCCAGTTTAGCCGTATAACTGATCCGCAGTGATACGGCTTTTATTATATCCCTACATTTCCATTCGTTGGGGCACAGTCGTGAAATATATAGGCGGGATGCAACTTTTACGGAGACCTATTCATCAATTAGATATAAGGACATTAAAAATATCAAGTTATGAAGACCAACAATTACCTATTCCTGTCGCTCTGTCTCTGCATACCTTTGTTTGCGTTGACTGGGTGTGACAATGATTCTTCTGAAGAACCTTTCGGAACCGATACTGAGCGATATGATATACCTTTGGATACTAAATCGCTAGAGGTAAACGCTAGAGGGCAGAAGTTCGCTTTTAATTTTTATAAGGAAATGGCTGGCAAGGAGGAGTCGAATTTTTGTATCTCTCCTTTAAGCGCCTCCTTTTGTTTGGGTATGGTATTGAATGGGGCGAATGGTAATACGTATACAGAGCTACAAGAAGCCTTAGGTTATGAGGGCTTAACCAACGAGGAGATAAACGCTTATGCCCAAATGATGCAGACGGAGCTTCCCAAGTTGGATGGTCGTACTGTTTTCATGAATGCGAATAGTATGTGGATCAAGGATGATTTCCAAATGCTGGAACCATTTGTAAAGACCAATCAGACATATTATAATGCCGAGGTTTATAACGAGCCGTTCAATATGGAGACGGTGGACAAGATCAACCATTGGTGCGCCAATAAAACGAATGATTTGATCCCTAAGATGCTGGAGACAATCAGTCCCAATACATTGGCATGCCTGATCAACGCCATTTATTTCAAGGGAGTGTGGAAAATGGAGTTCGATAAGGGAGATACAAAGGACAAGCCGTTCCATCTAAAGGACGGATCAGAGATCAAAGTTCCTACCATGAAACAACAAGCGACAAATTATTATTATGGTGATGAGCAGGTATCTGTCGTGGAACTACCTTATGGAAACGGAGCGTTTAGTCTGGTTCTTTTTATGCCGTCCGATAAGAAGAAAACCTCGCTAGATGAGTTGATTGCGGACTTGGATGCGGATCGTTGGAACCAGTGGATGAGTAACCTGAGTTCTTATTCGTTCGACCTCTATTTGCCTCGCTTTACGATGGAATCAAGTATGGATTTAACAGATGTGATGAGGACATTGGGAGTCAAGGATGCCTTTAAGTCGGAGGCAGACTTCACGAATATATCAACCGAACAGCCTTTATTTATAGGCTTGATAAAACAAAATACCTTTATTAAGGTCGATGAGTCCGGCACGGAAGCCGCCGCTGTTACGATAGTAGGTATGGATACAAGTGCGCTTCCTCCCGCTACCACCTTGAAAGAGCTTCGTTTTGATCATCCCTTCGGCTATGTCTTAAAGGAGAATAGTACGGGTGCCATTTTATTCGCAGGCCGAGTGGATCATCCCAAGTCTTAAAATAAATCAGCGTGTGTACCGGTATCGGTCATGATCAAGACCAGTTCGGTATCGTTTTGTTGCCATATTAAGAGCCAGTCGCTTTTAATATGGCATTCCTATAAGCCCTCAAATTTACCGCTTAGTTTATGGGGGTGATATTGCATTGGGAGGGAACCGGTTTCTTGAAGAATGCCGATAACTCCCATAGGAGTTCTGGATTGCAATTCCTTTTCAAGCATTTCTTGAAACTCTTATCAAATTGCTTGGTAGTCTGTACGTCGTACATGGTTTATTGATTTAGCAAATGCTTTTTTAGATCTTCCATATCTTTGGCCTTATAAACCCTTCCTGCCTTGATATCCTCCAGCCCCTTCTCTATACCGGACTTCTTCCTGCCGATATTCCAACCGAATTTCTTGGCCAGTTCTTTGAGCAAGGCCATGTCTACCTCCGGTAAGGTAATTTCTACTTTCTTGACTGTCACTTCCATATCTTGGGTTGTTTATAGATTGTATGTGACAAAAATACGTTTTTTTATTGAATTGATAATCATCTTTGAGAGATTTCGAGAAAGACGATCGAAGGATATGACAATTTGTTAGGATTGACAATTTGTAATCGGAAGTCCCGGAGAATCGATTTTTCCGGGCTAAGGTACGTCTTGTGCTTGAATTTGAAAAAATAAATCAGCAATCGGTTCATTGATAGAGCAATGCCGAAAAATAGCCTTTTGTTCTAGCGAAAATAATTCATCGTAATTCATATCCGATGGAGCAAAAGGAGGGAAAAACGGTGTTACGATAGGGCTATAAGGAGGTAAGAATGCCCATTCACGACTACTTACAACCCTATTTGCGACTGCTTATAATGCCCAATGGCACTACTGGCGTTGCTTAACGCGACCGTATGTGTAGGCTTTTGTCGCCTAATGTGTATCGAAAACGGTCTTTTTCATTGGAAAAGCACTGTTTATTGTTATCTCCCCTCCTTTATCTTGTGATTCCTGTGGAAATGAGATGTTATGGAAAAGCTCTAATACTACTCAAAAAGACAGAAAAGCCTCTTCGTGGATGACTTTATGGAAATGAGAATTTTGCTTGATCAACAGCTGGAAAAAGCGTTTAGAAGTGAATAACTAATCACTTCTAAAGCCGTTAGTTATTCACTGGGTATACTCGTTAGTTATTCACTCGACAAGCCGCAAGTTATTCATTTCAGAAGGCAAAAGTAGGAGATTTCATACTGGAAGCATTGCTTGTTTGTTGATGGAGATGTTTTGATACGGTATTAATGTACGTGCGTACATTAAATTTATTTAAGTATAAAACGGCGAGTGAAAACAATCTAATGTCTTTAAATAAGATAGATAAAATGCAACATTATGTGTATCTTGCGCATCTATATTATATATAGGAACATTTAAATCATTGTATTATGAAAAGCACTTACTACCTATTCTTATGCCTGTGCATCCCGTTATTTGCATTGACAAGCTGCGAAAATGATTTGGAGGGAGATAATTTCGGTCAGGATACGGAACGATATGACATTCCCTTGACCTCTAAATCCGCCGAGGTAAATGCGAAAGTACAAAAATTCTCTTTCGATTTTTATAGAGAGATGGCTCGTAGGCAAAAGGCTGACTTTTGTATATCTCCTTTGAGTGTGAACCTTTGTTTGGGCATGGTCCTGAATGGCGCGGATGGAAATACCTATAAGGAGATCCAAGAGACTTTGGGCTATGAGAACTTTACCTACGAAGAGATAAACGCCTATGCGCAAATGATGCAAACGGAGCTGCCTAAATTGGATGGACGTACGATTTTTACCAATGCCAATAGCGTGTGGGTTAGGAACGACTTTAAGGTGTTGGAATCTTTTGTTAAGACCAATAAGATGTATTATAACGCAGAGGTTTACAATGAGCCGTTTAATGATGGGACGAAGGATAAAGTAAACCGTTGGTGCGCCGATAAGACGAATAATTTAATACAAAAGATCCTTGATGATTCTTCTTCCGATGCCGTCTCTCTTTTGATTAACGCTATTTATTTTAAGGGGGTATGGACTTCGGAGTTTAAGGAAAAGGATACGAAAGACGAACCTTTTTATTTGAATAGTGGGGAGGAGATAAAAGTACCCACCATGCGGCAGGAGAATACTACTGATTGCTATGTAGACGATAAGGTTTCTGTCGTGGAGTTACCTTATGGCAATGGTGCGTTTAGCCTTGTCGTATTCATGCCTAGCGCAGACGATGAAGTTGCGTTGAGTCGCCTTATCGAAGGGCTGGATGATACGGAGTGGAATCATTGGATTGATAAGATGAAACGGCAGAATCTGAAACTATATCTTCCGCGGTTCAAGTTTGAGTCTCCTTCGATGGATTTGAAAGAGATCATGCGAGTGATGGGGATCTCAGACGCATTTGATCCGGTTTTGGCTGATTTCTCAATGATGTGTGATGCCTCTGTATATGTAAATGAGGTAAAACAGAAAACCTTTATTGAGGTAAACGAGTCCGGAACAGAGGCGGCTGCCGTGACTATGGCTGATATGAATCTATTTATGGATTCTCCTGCCCCTACTATTTCCGAACTTCGTTTTGACCATCCCTTCGGCTATGTCCTAAAGGAGAAGAGTACGGGTGCTATCTTATTTGCCGGACGGGTGGATAAACCGACTATATAAAAGGTTTTCTTACCTTTCATCCCCCGGATACTTCCGTTGGTCAAAATAATTTGATTGGATACTCCTGCTGATGTAATTTTGATATAAAAACGACATGAGCAGGAATCTTTTTATAATAGTTCTATTGATAATTACCCCTTTTTGTGGTTGGGGACAGGTCGATACGATAGCGGACCAGAAGTTACAGGAGGTGGTGATCATGGCTAAGCTCCCTACGGTAGAGATGAAACCGGGGAAGATGACTTATAGGCTGGATGCCTCTATCACCCAAAGCCAAGGGAATGTCTACGACGTGTTGACCAGTTTGCCGGGAGTCGTGATACAAAATGATGGCACTATTTTCTTGAATGGTCAAAACGGTGCGAATATCTTGATGGATGGTAAGCCGACCTATTTATCGGGGCAAGATCTTGTCAACCTCTTAAAATCGACTCCTGCCTCCATTACGGATAAAATCGATTTGATTACGCATCCCTCGGCACGTTACGACGCTAGCGGAAACTCCGGTATTATCGATATACGTACGAAGAAGATATTGCGAAGAGGAATGAACCTTTCGGTAAACGGTAGTTATGACCAAGGTAAATATGGAGAGGGTTTCGCTTCTACTACCCTGAATCTGCGAACGAATAAGTTCAACTTCTATCTCTCTTATTCCTATTCCCGGAAGAATGATTACGATGATCTGTATGTGGAGAGAAACTATCTGGAAGGTTGGCGGCCGGAAGGGGAGACCGGGCAGATGACGCAATCTTCCTATCGAACTTGGAAGAATACATCAAACTATTATCGTTTCGGGATCGATTATCAAATGTCGGATAAGACTACGATCGGGTTTTCGACGGATGGTAATCTGGCGGGTAACAAGGTTGAGGGAGATATGAACTCATCCATTCCTAAGCGATCTCCGCAAACCGGAGGTTCGCTTCGCACCTTGAACGATCAGAATCGTTCACAGGATAATTTTACGGCTGTTTTAAGTTTAACTCATACCTTTAACTCTGATGGTGGGGTCTTGGATGCCTCTATGGATTACTTGCGTTATCGATACGAGGAAGACCAATATTTGAATAGCCAAGATACCTTGTTTGGGGATATGGATGGAGGAATCCATTTATACTCCGGACAAGCGAATCTGGTGTGGCCTTTCTCGAAATCCTTCACGTTCCATGCGGGTGCTAAGACCTCTTTCGTCTCTATTGATAATAACGCTGATTATAATCGGCTACAAGGTGATTCTTGGCAACCGGACCATGACTTGAGTTGTGATTTTCAGTATGACGAGAATATAAACGCGGGCTATGTACAGCTTGACGCCAAATTCTCTTCTGTAAGTCTGGAGGCAGGTCTTCGTCTGGAAAATACCCGCATAGAGGGCGAACAATCGGGTAACGCTTATCAAAGAGACTCCTCGTTTACCAATCATTATACGCACTTGTTCCCAACGCTTTCTGTTCAGTATGCCTTGAGGAATGGGAATAGTCTGTCGCTTACTTATGGCAAACGGATTGTCCGTCCGAATTACCGGGACCTGAATCCGTTTGTATATATCCACGATGAGTATACGTATGATAAAGGTAACACCTTATTACGCCCGGAATTATCCGATAATCTGGAACTGGCCTATATACATGGCGATTTATTCCGGGTGGGGCTTGCTTTCAATTATACGAAGGATGTAATTATCAAGAGCTATTTGGATCAAGGGAACTATGTCGTTTATGTCTCACCGGAAAATCTCTCTTCCCGCGTCAGCGTAGGTCCCCGGCTCAGTACCTCCCAATTACCGTTAACCTCATTTTGGAACGTGAACGTCAGCGCATCCTTGATCTATAACCGGTATCGTTTACCGGAGAATTATCAAGTAAAGGTGAATAAGAGATGGACGCCGAATATCGGGATCTCGAATCAGTTTAGCTTTGCCCGGACTTGGAGCGCTGAACTTATCGGTTTCTATAATGGGAAAATGGCGGCGGGACAAGCTACGATCTATCCGTTATGGCAAATAAATGCCGGTATCCAGAAGAAGATATGGAAAGGCCGGGGAACGATCCAGTTATTCGCACGGGATATTTTCCATTCGAATGTATCGAGAATGAGCGTGATGACCCCTACCCAGCACGCTTTTATAAAAGAGCGGATGAACCGGACGGTAGTCGGTATTTCATTGAGCTATCGTATAAATCGTGGTTTGGAGGTGAAAGAATCTCGCCGGAAGCATAGCGTAGATGAAAGTAAAAGAATAAATTTGTGAAACCTCTAGACAAATGGTTTATGAAAAAGATATATAAGTGGATATATGCCTTGATTTTTGCGGTCTCTTTGTATTCTTGTATCCGCTGGGTAACGGATTATACGAAAGAAGGACACTACTGGACACAGTCCTTGAGGAATAGTATCCTAGAGATCGTGATCCTTGCATTTGTCTCTTATTTGTTTTTTATTTATTTCAGACGGCTGATCGAGAAGAGCCGAAGAGCGAAAGAACCGAATAGGTGGAAATTTGTTTGGAGATCGTATGGAATGCCTTTCTTATTGATTATATTGGGAGTGAATGCTACGTTGGCAATTACCCGTATATTTACCGGTGATACTTTCCATATGGACGCTATAATAATTGCGAACGTGATAGGGAGCTTGTTTGCGTTTATGGTCTATAATGTTCAGCGAGCTCAAGTATTGGATAAAGATTACGCCGAGCAGCGTATCCAACTGGAAAAGATCAAGAATGATCAATTACAGACGGAATTGAAGTTCTTGAAATCCCAATATCATCCTCACTTCTTGTTTAATGCGCTCAATACCGTTTATTTCCAGATTGATGAAAGTAACAAGGCGCCTCGTCGCACGTTAGAGATGATATCCGAACTCTTGCGTTACCAACTGTATGGCGGTAATCAGAAGGTCAGTATCCTACAAGAAATTGATTATTTGAAAACTTATATAGCTTTGCGTAAGCTTCGTATGAGTGAACGCCTGCGGTTGCGTGTAGAGTTTCCGCCCGAATTGAATGAACTGAATATTTATCCGTTACTCTTCCTCCCGTTGGTAGAGAACGCTTTTAAATACGTAGGTGGCGATTATCAATTGGATATTATCATGAAATGGGAAAATAACCGGATCAGTTTGTTTATACGAAACTCCATCCCCGAGCTTTCAGCGGAGGACGAAGCGTTGCGTAAATCGGTGGATGAACGGCAACGTAAAGGCATCGGTCTGGTAAATTTACGCCGCCGATTATCTTTATTGTATCCCAATAAGCACCGTTTGGAAACCCGGAAAGAAGAGACTGAGTTCGTAGCGGAATTAATGATTGAAATAGAAGATATATGACAATAACCTGCGTGATAACAGATGATGAGCCGATGGCCCGTAAAGGATTGCAATCGTATGTGGAGCGAGTGGATTTTCTCTCCTTGACCGGTGTATGTGAGGACGCTATCCAATTAAATACTCTGTTGAAAACTCAGCAGCCGGATTTACTTTTGTTAGATATCGAGATGCCTTATCTTTCCGGTTTGGATTTATTGGCGACCTTAAACCAACCTCCCAAAGTGATCGTTACTTCCGCTTATGAGCAATATGCCTTGAAAGGGTATGAGCTGGATGTCGTGGATTATTTGCTGAAGCCTATTTCCTTTGAGCGTTTCTTAAAAGGCGTGAATAAGGTGCACGACCTGTTGGCTCGGGAGAATACGCCGGATGCGGATGCCTCGTTCTTCGTGAAAAGCGAGAAGCAAATGCGTAAGATCTACCTAAGAGATATCTTATTTGTAGAGGCGTTGGAAAATTATGTTAGTATCTATACTACTTCCGGTAGAGTATTGACCCATTCAACCTTGAAGCGGATCGGGGAATCCCTACCCGATGATCAATTTCTCCAAACGCATAAATCGTATATAATTAATGCGGATCGTGTCGATCTGGTAGAAGGGAATAGATTACGTATCGAATCCTATCAAATCCCGATCGCCCGTAATCTCAGAGATGTTGTATTTAAGCGTATCCTTAAGAATACGTTGTAATTATATGACTGTAGCTAGGTCATAGAGACGCGGCACATGCCGCGTCTCTACAACTGGGGTATTTTGTTATTTGAATAACATTGGGGCGAATTTTGTGAGGTAGATGCGCCAGTTTTTCCAGATATGGCCGCCGTCGCTCTCGTAGTATTCGTATTTGTAGCCGCTATCGTCTAGTTTCTTGCGATAGTCTACGTTGTTCTTGTATAAGAAGTCGGTTTTACCGATAGCGATCCAGTATAATTTTGGGTGCTTGCCGAATTGTACTTTCAGCTTCTCATCCATATTCTGGTAGATGGGAGATTCGGAGCCTTCGCGGGGGAGGATAGCGGCAGAGAATAATCCCACGTAATCGAACATATCCGGATATTGCTTAGATATATGCAAAGAATGGAAACCACCCATGGAAAGTCCGGCTATCGCACGGCAGGATTTCTTCTTTTCTACACGGTAATTGCTCTCGATAAACTTAATGACATCCGGGAAGCTGCTTTCCATGCTACCCTCCATGGTTTTAGGTAGTTGCATATTCGGCTTAACTAAACCTAGGCTGGATTCTCCCGGAGCGGCCTCTTGATCCGCGTTTCCGTTTGTCATAACCACGATCATCGGTTTTGCCTTACCTTGGGCGATCAAATTGTCTAAGATCTGGGCCGTACGTCCTAAGGCGATCCAAGCTTCCTCGTCGCCACCCATGCCGTGTAAGAGGTAGAATACCGGATATTTTTTGCCACTTGTCTCATAGCCAGCCGGCGTATAAACGGTAATACGGCGGGTCTTTCCCAATGTCGGGCTCTCATACCAACGGCGAGCGACCGTTCCGTGAGGAACATCATTAACGCTGTATAAATCGCCCTGTCCACCCTTGATGATAAAGATATTCGTAACGGATGCCACGTCACGGTTCAGATAGACATTATTAGGATCTGTAGTCTTTAATCCATCGACAATAAAGGAATAGCTATATAATTCGGAGGGAAGAGGTTCCGGTGTGGTATATTCCCAAACGCCTTCTTTACCTTCCTTTAAATCAACGGTACCGGGTACATCCACTAAACCGAACTGAGTCTCCATCTTCTGTGTGGGAAGGAAATCTCCTGTTACCTGCACCTTGATCGCTTTGGGTGCCAT
Organism: Parabacteroides sp. Y3-G-102; assembly: GCF_023656845.1. Lineage (NCBI taxonomy): Bacteria > Pseudomonadati > Bacteroidota > Bacteroidia > Bacteroidales > Tannerellaceae > Parabacteroides > Parabacteroides sp. Y3-G-102. Next base: position 54,460 of record NZ_JAMOKU010000003.1, read on the forward strand.
GAACCGGAAGGTTACGGTGTTATCCGGATGAATCTCCGGAGAGATGATGTTCTGACTACCCCAAAGGGCTTGTTGGGCGAACGTGATCACGCTGATCAGCATGAATACGGCCAAGATTGATAATCTTTTCATAATGATAAATTTATTAATGGTATTACTGAGGTCTAAAGATTTTTACAAATGTAATGAATAATCTGTTACATGAGCAATAAATAGGCTCGATAATGTGTGTCTTTCGTGACGGGGCATAATGAGAGGTAGCCTTCTTGAATCCTTCCATTCGCAAGGCGAAGTGGATAAGTCTCAGACATGAGGCGGTGTTTCTCGAGAGCTTCTCCGGCTTCCTTCTCGTAAGAAACCCGGTAATCGCCAACAGCCCTAGGCGCTACATAATGCTGGAATAGACGTAAAGCGACCATTCCCATCGTGTACCGCATATTGATCTCAATGCAGGGATGAATAGCGAAAGATCCATCCTTTTGTCTATAGACCAGCATATCCACACCTATACAGCCCGCGTAAGTAGATCCGTACACTTCTTGTAATACAGAGCGTACCGCCTCTTGGATGCGGGAATAGGTTTCTTCGCCCGTGAATCGGGTGATGCGAGAGAGCATGGTGGATTGTTCCTCTAGGATGTTGCCTGTATAGGAGCCTCGCTCCTCGGTATTGAAAACGGATAATCCCTCGTAACGGACAGTACCTTGCCCGTCGGAATAAAATTCCATGGCGAAATCCTGTACTTTGTCTAATCCGCTTTCGATGCTGATCATTCCTTGTTTGTTGAATGCGCCCTCTATCCAGTTTTTCGTTTTTGTATCCGGTTTTCGTTTCTCTACCCATAGCAATCCCCGTCCGGAAGAGGAATAGGGTGTTTTTAATACGAAGGGAGTGTTGCATAAGATCATGTATCTCTCCACCTCCCGGATTTTCGTGCAGAAACGAGGCGCTACCGGAATAGGGAGATCGGGTAGGAGGGCCTGTATCTTTTCCAGACATTCCGCCGCTGTTTGCCTACCGGTAAGGCGAAAATAATCCTCTTTCCAAGTCGGGACGGATAGCCGGACTTTTGCCTTGTCCCTCAACTGCTCGAATAAATGAAGACTATGCGGGGAAAGTCCCCACGGGGCTGCGTCCATAGGAGAGAGGTAGGGAGCGTTTTTCATCAGCATCGCTTTTGTTACAGGTATAGGAGCCGGGTGTAGGTCTTTGGGTAAATGGGCGAAAAACGGAGGGGTTGCCTTACTATCTTCCAGATAGACAAAATCATCCTCTTCCGCATACCAAACTGGCAGCAGCGCCAAGTCTTTTTGCATTTTACGGACATTTGTCGGTGCCGTGTAGTTCTGTGTCCCTAAAAGTACGGCCGTCTCGTGGCCGGGATTGAAATAATGTATCCGTGACATAAAAGCGTAAAAACAACAAAGCCGTCTTTTTAAAGGACGGCTTTGCTCGGGTTTATGAGATTGTTATTCCAGATTCTCGTCGATGGCATCGATCTTCTTGACTGTTAAAGCCATATCCTCTTTCAGTTTTTCGATCTTGCGTTCCATTTCTTTCAGTAAACCGCCGCCGCCCTTGGAGGAAATGCTTAGGAAGCCGATGTTGTTCTCGTAAGTCTGAAGCTCGTTCTTCATGCGCTCGTACATACGCATCAACTTATCACGCTCGCTGAACAAACGGCCTTTACCTCTTTCGCCGCTGGTCATCTCGTTTAGGTTGTTGCGGAACGACTGCATCTTGCGATCGTTCTGGTCTACCTTCAAGCGATCGAATTGTTGGTCAACCGCCTCGTGATATTCCTTGTAGATCTTATCTTTCTCCTTGAACGGTACGAAACCGATCGTGTTCCATTCCGCCATATAAGACTTCAAGGTCGTGATAGCCTCATCATGTCCAAGGCTCTCGTCCATGCCCTTAATCTTAGCGATCAACTCTTTCTTAGCGGCCAAGTTGGTCTGCTCTATGCTCTTTTGGGAAACAACGTTCTTATTCTTTTGCTCGAAGAAATAATCACAAGCCGAGATAAAACGTTTCCAGACAGCGTCGGAATGCTTACGGGCTACCGGTCCGATCGTCTTCCATTCTTTCTGCAAAGCGATCATCTTATCCGTCGTATCCTTCCAGTCCGTACTATCCTTCAAAGCCTCGGCTTTCTCGCATAACGCACGTTTAGCGTCGAGGTTTTTCTCCATATCGCTCTTGATCGCCTTGTAGAACTCGCTCTTCTTCTCGAAGTAGACATCGCAAGCGGCACGGAAACGTTCGAATATCTTTACGTTATATTTTTTCGGAGCGAAACCAATCGTCTTCCATTTCTCTTGCAAGCCGATTACCTCCTTATTCTTTTCTTCCCAATCCTTAAACGATTTCAACGCGCTGAAATCAATCGCCTCGATTTGTTCGCAAATCACGGTCTTCGCATCCAGATTCTCCTGCTCTTTCGCTTTCAGTTTCTCGAAGTGCTCTTGGTGACGCTTATTGATCACGGTTGAGGCAGCTTTGAAGCGAGCCCATAAGTCCTCACGTAACTCTTTCGCTACCGGCCCGATCTCACGCCATTGCTGGTGCAGCTTCTGAAGCTGGTGGAAAGCGGAGATAACATCCGGCTCGTTACCTAGTTTCTCTACGGTTTCGCACAAGGCGGTCTTCAATTCCAGATTCTTCTTGAAGTCGTAATCACGGAACTGATTGTTTATCTTGATAATATCATAGAATTTCTCGGTGTAGATCTGATAGTTCTTCCAAAGCTCGTTCACGTGCTCTTGGGGAACGGCCTTCACCTCTTTCCATCTTTGTTGGATGTCCTTGAAAGAGTTGTATAATTTATTGAAATCATCTTGGCTTTCGCAAAGCTCTTTCAACTGGTCGATCAACTGCAATTTCAAAGCGTAGTTAGCGGCCTTTACACGCTCTTCCTCGGCGAGGATAGCGGCTCTTTTCTCTTTATAAGAGGTGAGCAAATCCTTGATCTTGTTCTCGGTTTCGTCAGCGGGGGCTGTAAAATCCTTTTCTTCGCCACCATCAGCGATGAATACTTTCTTAAGCTCTTCCACCTCGTTACGACGGATCTTGTAGTAAGCCTGTTTCAAAGCCTCTACTTCTCCACGGGAAGTCTCTACGGAAGTCTCAACAAGTTCGGTTAACTTAGCGAGAATTTCTTCTTTGGTTAATTTACCTGCGGCAATAGCAGCATCAGCCTCCGCTGTATCGTTGGCTTCAACGTCTGCGGTAGCATCGATTTCCGGCGTCTCAACCGGTTTTTTAGTTTCTTCCAATTTCCCGGCTTCTTCCGGCAAATTAGTCTCAAGAGTGTCCTTCATATACAATCGCTTTTAAGAAAAGGATAAATACATTCCTATATCAAGTCACAAATTAAACTAAATATTTTTGGATTACAGCATTTCGGGGAAATTATTTATCTAAAAAGTCATTTTGGATACTAATAGATGTTAAGGTTGGCCGATTTCTCCTGATTCCGGTTGTAGAGACGGGGCATGCCCCGTCTCCCACCATCTACTCATACTATTTAATCTTATTTATCCCAAGAAGGAAATCAACACGCCGGCAGCTACCGCTGAGCCGATCACCCCCGAGATATTACTAGCCATGCAATATTGCAAGACATGGTTCTTCGGATCATATTGCAACGCGATCTCATTCGCCACACGAGAGGCCATGGGTACAGCACTTAAACCCGTGGCTCCGATAAGCGGATTGATTTTCTTCTTGGTGAACAAATTGAAAATCTTAACGAAGAAGATACCTCCGGCAATAGACAAGGCGAATGCCAAGAAACCGCCGATTACGATACCGATTGTTGTCAGGTTCAAGAACGCCTCTGATGTCATGGTAGCTCCGACAGATAATCCAAGGAAGATCGTTGCAGCGTTCATGATGCTGTTGGAAGCGGCATCGAACAGACGGAACGTATTGGTTCCGATCTCTTTTACAAGATTACCGAACATCAACATACCGATCAAAGGAACGGAGCTGGGAACAAACAAGGCGACTACGGTAGTTACCACGATCGGGAAGATAATCTTCAATACACGCAAATTTTTGATCTCCATGTTAGAAGGGTATTTCTTCTCTTGTTCCTTCATGTTGATCCGTAATTCTTTCTTAGAACACAGTAGCTTAACGACCAACGGGATGATAACCGGTACCAAAGCCATGTAAGAATAAGCGGCGATAGCGATCGGGCCTAGCAAATGCGGAGCCAATTTAATGGTCGTGAAGATAGCCGTCGGGCCATCGGCGCCACCGATAATACCTAAAGACGCTGCCTCTTTCGGTGTGAATCCCATCAAGATCGCTACCAAAAGCACCGTGAAGATTCCCAATTGGGCCGCGGCGCCGAAAATGGATAGGCGAAGGTTGCGGAGCATCGGGCCGAAGTCGGTCAACGCACCGACACCCATGAAGATAATCGGCGGCAAGAAGCCCGTCTTGATCAACATATAATAGATGAAGTTCATCAAGCCAAGCTCGTGTGCGATATCATGCAGCGGCATTTCCCAGATGTTTCTCATCACGCCGTGTACATTAATCAACCCATTCTCATCCGCTTGAATCACTCCCATATCGCCTCCGGGGAAATTGGCGAGCAATACGCCGAACGCGATAGGCACGAGCAATAGCGGCTCGTATTGTTTCTTGATACCGAGGTAGAGCAATACGAACGCTATGGCATACATGATCAAGAACTGCGGTTCAGCAATGATATTGCTGAACGCAGTCATCTCATATAAGTTTTGAAATATCTCGTTCATTATTGAATCGTCATTAATACATCATCCTCAGATACGGCATCACCGGAAGACAGGCAGATCGCCGTGATCGTTCCCCCGAACTCGGCACGTACGGCATTGTATGTTTTCATGGCCTCCACGTAGCAAAGGACATCACCTTCTTTCACTACGTCGCCTACCTTCACCGGTGTATCGGAAGCGTTCTTTATAAGGAAGAATTTACCTTCCAGCGGAGAAAGCACCTCTTTTCCAGCGCCTGCGGGAGCATTTGTTGTCTCCGGGGCTGTCGGGGCGGGAGCCGCTGTCGGTTTAACTTCCGGAGTCGCGCTGTTGGTATCACCAAAAGCGACGGTCACACGGTAAGCTTGCCCGTTTACATCTACGGTCATGACTTGCGGAGTAGTCGGCATCGTTAATGCAGCGGCAGGTGCCGGAGCCGGTGCGGCTGGAGTGGCGGGTACCGTCGGTTTACCGGCGTTCGCTTTCTCTGCCTTACGTTTTGCCACGTCTGCCTTAAACTCGACCTTGGCCTTTCCGGACCGATATGCCTCGTATTGAGCGGGGTGCATGGCGTATTCGAAGAGCTCTTCCTCGTCCTCGCCGACTTCCCATTGCTTCTCGTTCATCAACTTGCGATACTTATCCAACGCGTCCGGATAATTGTCTTGAGGATTGCCCTCGAAGAACTGGCGGCCTTCGGCCTTCGCCTTCTCGACGATCTCGGGAGCCAACGGGCCCGGAAGACGTCCGGCCTTTCCGAGGATCATATCCCAGATATCGTCGGCGATCATGCTCCAGCGGGCTTTCCCCTTCTCCATCTGCATGACGTTCATCAAAGCTAGGTTCTTCACGTATTGGCTGAATGGAGTTACCAATGGAGGATAACCGACACGTGGCCATACGTAAGCTACCTCGTCGAACAACTTGATCAATAACTGGTCTTGAGACATCAGCGGTTTGTTGTTCTTTATATTGCTCTTGTTGATCGTCTCTAGGTTCTTCTCAAGGTCCGCCATCAAGCTACCCATCATACCACCCGGAAGTCCCGGTCCGATCAGCAAGGAATTCATCAACCGGTTCTTCGGGCTGATATACAATCCCAAGAAATCATCCATGAATTCTTGAACCAAGGCACGAACCTTCATATAAGCCTCCATATTGATCTCGGGCACCTTATAACCGGCGTCCTTCAACATCGCCTGTACGGTCAGCAAGTCCGCATGTCCTGTACCCCAAGAAAGCGGCTCCATACCTACGTCGATATAGTCGCAACCTGCGTTACAAACCTCCATGATGGAAGCTACGTTAAAGCCGGGACCGGCATGGCTATGATATTGGATCGGGATCTCTGGATATTTTTCCTTGATATTGGCTACGATACGGCCTAATGTGTACGGACGTCCGATACCGGCCATATCCTTGATACAAATCTCATCCGCTCCGAGCTCGATCAACTCGAATGCCATCTTGGTATAATACTCAACCGTATGTACCGGAGAATGCGTGATACACAAGGAGCATTGTGAGATCATACCGGCCTCTTTCGCGTATTTAATAGATGGGGCGATATTCCGTACGTCGTTCAAACCGCAGAACGTGCGGGCGATATCCGTTCCCTGCGCTTTCTTTACCTTATAAAATAGCTGACGTACATCGTCGGGTACCGGGCTCATGCGAAGGCCGTTCAACGCGCGGTCCAACATATGCGTCTGGATACCTGCCGCATGGAAAGGTTTTGTCCATTCACGGACCGCTTTATTAGGATTCTCTCCGAATAATAAGTTGACTTGTTCAAATCCTCCGCCATTCGTTTCCACCCGGGCGAAACAGCCCATCTCGATAATTGCCGGAGCGACTCTGGTTAGTTGGTCTACGGTCGGGACATACTTTCCGGCAGATTGCCACATGTCTCTGAAGACCAAACTGAATTTGATTTCTCTTTTCATGATATTAATATGTATTATTTATACTTTCTCAATTTTGATAACTTTCCCCTGTCCACGGGTCACGGCGCTGATTGCCGATACGATGGCGGCTGTCTCCTGTCCGGAAAGACTGCCGATTGCGGTGGTTTGCGTTGGAGTGGCCGTTTGTACCCGAACGGCTGCCGCTACTGGTTTCTTCGCTATGATCTCTTCCGGTGCGTATTTATTCACCAAGACGATAAGTCCTTTCCCCAGATAGATAACGATCAAAAGGATAGCAAATACGGTGGTCATTCCAACTACCATTAACAAAAGTCCTGTCTCTATATTCTCCATATTCTATATTTGTGGCTAGCTTAAAAGGTTTCTACAAAGGATTGAGCAACTTTCAGCCAAATTAAAAAACAATCGCAAAATTATAAAATACTGGAAAACGATCTGTTACATTTTAATTAAAAAAATGAAAATAAATAAGCGAAACGGCCTTTTCGGTGAATGATTGTCAGCTTGAAAAAACACGTACGTGTTTTTTCCGATGCTTGTACGGCTGAAAATTCAAATATATTACCGTAACTTTGCGGTGGAACTCTAATAATGTAGAACTATAATAATTAAGGAATAAGACCATGGGAAATTTCTTTACATCTTTATTCTCTTCTTCCAAACCGGCCGAGGCGACGGAGGATAAGGCGAAGAACGAGCAGAAGAACTTTGATATCTTGAAATACGACGGCGTGCGTGCCCAGAAGATGGGAAAACTTGCTTATGCGATCAAATGCTTTACGGAGGCACTGAATATACAGGAGGATTTTGAGACGATGAGCTATCTCGTCTCCGCTTATACGATGGCGAACGATCTAGGGAAAGCCGAGGACGTGTTGAACCGGATGGTTGAGATGGAGCCGGATCATATCGCTACCCGCTTGACTCGTGTTAACTTATTGTTTATGTTGGATAAGGATGCGGAGGTCATAACCGATTGTTTGCACGTGATCGAGCTAGAGCCTTCTAATCATGTCGCTTATTTCATGATGGCAAAAGCGAAGAAAGCGACGAATGACGTATTTGGCGCTATCGCCGACCTAACGAGATCGATTTCCTTGAAGGAGGATTTCGCCGATGCTTATTTATCGCGTGCAGAGATTCTTTTAGGACTGGGACAAGCTAAAGAGGCGCTGCCCGATGTGGAGAAAGCGATCGAGATCGTGCCGGAGGAGGAAAGTTCTTATTTATTGAGAGGACGTATTCATATGGCTTTAGGGGATATCGAGGCTGCGAATTCTGATTTCCAGCAGGTCCTAGATCTAAATCCGTTTAATGAGGATGCTTGTATCTTATCTGGTCAGTTATTGATCGAGCAAAAGAAATATGACGAGGCGATCGCTTTCTTTGACGAGGCGATCGAGACGAATCCGTCTTTTGCCAAGGCTTATAGTGAGCGTGGGCGAGCCAAGAATCTGAAAGGAGATAAGACCGGTGCGTTCGAGGACTTGAAGAAATCTTTGGAACTGAATCCAGAAAGCGAGGAGGCCCAGAAGATGAACGGACAGCATTCGAATTTCGATGATATGTATAAAGGGGGAATCTTTTGATTCCCCCTTTATATAAATAGGTATTAGCAATTCGCTATTTCTTCCGGAGAAAGCCCTGTGCAATTCGCTATGATCTCTATGGAAAGCCCTTGCTTTTTCAAGTTGGCGGCAATTTGACGTTTCTCTAGGTTCTGTCCTTCTGCAATACCCTCCGCTCTACCTTCTGCTCTGCCTTCCGCTTTACCCTCTGCGATGCCTTCTGCTCTGCCTTCCGCTCGTCCATCCGCATGCCCTTCTATCCATCCGGTCTCGATGACGCTCTTTTGATATCGAAGGGCTTCCATGTGGGCGTAGTATTGGCCCTTCTCGGAAGGGCTGAGTTTATCGATCCGTAACTTCTCCCGTGCTTCCGGCAATCCTTTGGCGGTGGCATGTTCATCTATTTCTCCTGTTTTTAGGAAATAGATCCATTCGTCGAGGGGTGTTTTCGCCAGTTCGTCAAACTCGTTGACACGTAATACGTAATATTCAGGAAAAATATCGCCGGCTTCTTGTTTGACGAATTGTTCCCGTTGGCGGGTGGATAGTTTCAATATATCGTCAAAATGAATACCTTTGAATTGGGTCTTCCCGTGATATACGTAATCTTTTCCCTGCCCAAGATCGAAATAGATAATGTTTACGGAGTAGATTTTCTTGATAGTACCGTATTTCTCTCCCTCATGAATATACTCGGTGACTGCCTTGGATGTGCCATATAGCATACGGTGAAAATAATCTAGCTCCCGGTTGTTTTGTACCTCGATGATTACCAGCTCGCCTTTACTGTTTTCTGCCAATACGTCTACGCGGTTGAACTTGTCCTCGCTATCCTCTTTGTTACCTTCGCTTTCTAGGATGCGGACAATAATCACGTTTTCCCCGAGAAGGGTGGATAAAAGACCTTCGAGGACTACAAAATTGGACTTTTGGCGAAGTAAACGTTTGATCGCCCAATCGAAACGTACTAACGATGATTTATTTTTCATAGTTATCTTGTTTATTTGTTTATACTTCCACAAAGATAATGAATTAAACGATTATCTTTGTTCCTATTCATAAAAAAGCAACCATGACCTATAATGTTTCTCTGGCAGCATGGGTATCTCTATCGAAATGATAGGATTCTCTATCGTTTATTTCAACAAACCTTAAATTGCTAGTTTTACCCCTTAAAGTTGAAAGTTCCGCCTATTCCATTCATTAATGTATCCATTTAATTTTGTCAGTGTAAAAAAATCCGCTAGCCTGTCCTTGGGAACTTCGTTCCGATAGGACGAAGGTCTAGGCAGGCTTGAGTAAAGAAGACATACAAGACTGAATCAACTCTTTACCTTGTTGAGAATAGGTAAAGATAATTTTCATAAGTTCTTCTCCAAAGTGGATTGATTTGCATAAGAGACTATAATATAAGGATTTAATATTAGGATAGGTTATATAGTCCTATCGGAACTAAAACGATCCTTATATTCTAGACAATAAGGAATAAGTTAAACGAATAAAATATAGGGGTATGAAAATAAGGACAATAATCTCAAGTATTTGCTTGATGCTACTAGCGATCTCTTGCTCGATGGGGGATGAGGTGCTGGATGAGGTAGGCAAAGTTGTTACAGAGGAAGAATCGAGGACGGATATATATGCGGAATTCGACTTGGCTTTAACAGGTGGCACTCTACAAACTAAATCAGTAGGTACAGAAGCTCCGGATAATAATAAAACAACAGAAGGAGTTATCAATAGCTGTTATATAGCGGCATTCTTAGGGGGTGAAGATGCGTTAACAAACGGAAGTGAAATAATAGCCTCTGCTTTCTATAATACCTATCAAGGAGGTGATGCGATAGGCTCTGCACCTACGAAAGATAATCCTAATATTTATGCGTTGGGAAACCATATGATTATTAAGATTCCTGTAAGAAACGCGGATGCGACAGATAAACCTAAAGTGACGTTTGTGGCGGTCGCTAATATATTATCGGCCGATGCAAAAAAAGATCTGGATGGATTTGTGGCAAACTGCAAGACTTACGGTGATATATTGGGACGAAGAATTACTATGACAGATCCTAATATCTTCGTGAAGTTCGGTTCAGTAACTATATCTGATTATAAAGTGCGGGAGAAGGTATTGGATGAATGTGTTGAGGGAGAGAATTGTACCAAGGTTGAAATACCGGTATATCAACTTACGTCGGCTATTCAGTTGGAGGAGTTTAAGGTAAATAAGAAGGTACAAACTGGAACAGATTCGAATGGGGAACCTGTTTTCAAGGAAGAGACGGTATCCGATGCTAACGTTGTAAGCGTTTCATTATTAAACGCCGTTACTAGCACATATGTTAAAAAGGCTGATCCTAATGTGATTCTGAGATCTTCTCCTGTAGGTCCGCTTTCTGTAGGTGATGATAATCCTTTTCATCCGGATTATAATGATTCGAGTGTATCCCCAAAACCAACGTATGAGAATATTAGCGATATTCGTTTTTATACATATGCGAATGAAAGCAATGACGTGAATAAACAAACGGCATTGAAAGTCGTATATACGGTGAATGGAGTGGAATCTACAAGTACATTTAAGATAAAGACGGACGGCGCAGCCTGCGTACAGCCGGGGAATATATATAAACTGTATGTGACCATTACGAATGGCACGGCAGAAGGAACCTGCACGGTAAACGACTTTATATCGAATACGGTAACAGGAACTTGGGAAGAAGTAATAAAATAAACGGGTAAAATTAATAAGTTATGAGACTAAAGAATATACTATTTACGATAGCTGCCACGACATGGCTATTCTCTTCTTGCTCAGAGGAGACATTGGTTGACGGGCCTGTTATAAGTGGAGGAGAGGAGGCTACGATATCGGCTACTTTGTCCATAAATAGTGTGGAGACAAAGGCTGCTGCGAACTATGAATTTCCACAGGATGATGCCGAAAAGAAAATCAATAACTATGTGATAGCGGTTTTTGATCCGGAAAAAGCGAAAGTGGTTGGTTTAAGCTATGGTGAGCCGGATGCGAAGGAATCGTTTGAGGTAGAAGTCGTGGCTAAATGTTACGGGGAAAAACAGCCGATATTGACACTCGTTAATTTGCCGAGTGTTCAATGGGAAGCTTGTAAGGCTTATACGACATATCAGCAATTCAAGGATTTGGCGGTAGAGCAAGCAGGAAGTTTCAAATCCTCTGAATTGATAAAAATCGCGGAACAGTCTGAAACTCTAAATAAAGGTCAAATCAATAAATTTGATATCAAAGTGGATCAGTTGGTTGCACGCATTGATGTTTCGTGGAAATTTTCTGCTGGAGAAGAAGCTTCTTTCGATGTTTCCTCATTTAAAATAACAGGGATCAACCCGGAGTCAGACGTGGTTTTACCTGCGGGAGGCACCGTTTGTACGAATAGTAAAAAGAATAAATCAATGACTAGCTCATGGGATAAAACGGAGGAAGGCTGTATCAGCAGCTTCTCTTTTTATACTTATGAGAAAGCTACTGAAGGTTCTCCTATTGTAATCGAGATAACAGGCGTGTTAAAGGAAAGCGCTATGGATGAGGGGATGGCTCGGACTTTTAAGTATGAGTTGAATCCGGTGCGAAAGGCTGGAGTGTGTGAAACTACCGGTCTGGTTCATGGAAACTTATATAAGTTAGCAGGAACATTTGATTTGAAAGAGCGCAATATGAAATGGGCTTATAGTATAGTAGATTGGGTACCAAGAACGACGGATGTGAATGTGGAGAAAGGAAATTATTTGTTAGTTACGCCGTTGAAGATTACGATGCCGAATAAGATTACTGATGATAATAGTATATTTTACCAATCATCTTCGGCTATTAGCATTTCTTCAGATGAAATAAAAGTTTATATCCTGAAAAATAATCAGCAGGAACCAGTTGTAAATATACAGGGCATAAGTATTCAAGATATAGGTGATGGAATAAAAGGTAATATAAAAGTTATTAGTCCAATACCTGTGAATTTTTTACCTCGTGTCATAGAGTTTGTGGTCAGAAATAATAATGGGCTATCGGAGAAAGTGAGAATAATACAGTATCCACCATTGTTCTTATCTGCCCGTACTACTAAAGAATCTGTTTCTGGTAGTTTGAATAATAAGTCTATGTACATAGTAAATGTTTTAGTAGCTAATTTGAGTGATATATCTAGTACAATTATAAAAAATGGAAGTGAAACAGATAAAGCTGATTTTAACAAATTGAGTCAACAATACGTGAACTATCTAAAGCAGACAGTTGTGATAGGCTATCCTGCAATCTCAGGAGAAGGGAATACTGTGGATAGTGATGACAATAATCGTTTAATGTCTCCTCGATTTATGTTGGCATCTCATGCCGGTACTACTTCGAAAATGTCTTATACTGACGCTGTCGAACATTGTCGTGGTTATTCGGAGAGAGAGAAATCTGGTACTTCATATGTTACTCATAATGACTGGCGGCTTCCAACTCTTGCTGAGCTCTATATGATTGATTATTTGCAGAATGTACAAGGCTCTGGTTTCGATATGATTTTAACTGGAAGATTTTATTGGAGTTCCAGAAGATCAGAAGCAGTCCAAATGATGGATGCAACTACTAATAACCAATCGTCTACCTCAAAGGCTGCTACGGTACGTTGTGTTAGAGATGTCAAGGATGGTGAGATGTAAAGATTTTTATAGAATATAAAAACATAAGGAAAATGAAAAATTTAATATACATATTCTCAGTAATGTTTCTGGCATTATTCTCTTGTCAAGAGGATATATTGGAGCAATCAATAGAGAATAAAGATAGCGGTGATTTTGCTGTAGTCAATTTCTCATTGACTGTACCGGATTATTCTGTGAAAACAAAAACAGCGGCAGATGGCGTGAGTAGTTTATCTTTAATGACTTTTGATGAGGAGAACGTTTTCCTTGGAAAGGTAGATGTCTCTGCGGATTTGACAAGTGGAACTGCTAGGGTTCCAAAAGCGACTAAGTATATTCACTTTATTTGTAATTATAATTGGAGTGGATTTAACGAAGAAGCAAATAAAGGAAAAAACGAAGGAGAGGTTATAGCCCCTTTGGTAACAGGTGAGCTTGCTTTTTGGGGAAGGGCAGAAGTTTCTGATTTTAACCAAATGGTCAGTGTAAGTTTGTTGCGTAATTACGCAAAGGTAACGGTAGGTGTTGATGCAGGCGTGCAGGGCTTCACTATAGGAGGATATGGTGTGTATCACTATGCATCAAAAGGAACGGTGGCACCCTATAATGAGAACGGTGATAACACTTTTGATCGTAATGATAATGAGGTTTTGACTTTGCCGGTTTCTATGAAATATTCGGAAGGTTCAGACTTTGATACGAATGAAAAATATCTGTTCGAATCCCCTAACACAAGTGATAATACTACCTATGTGATCATTCAAAATGGCTCTAATGGCAGATATTACAAAATACATCTATTAAATTCAGAGAAGAAAGCTTATAAGATTGAACGAAATTTCAACTATGGCATTATAATCAAAGGATTTACAGGCGGAAGCAATAGTGGTGCCGAATCATTGGAGGATGCGAAGAAGAGCGCTCCTTCTAATGACTTGTATGCGGAGATATTGAAAGAATCCCCAATTATTTCAGATGCGAATGGAAATCGTTTGGTGGTGGATAAACTGATTCATTTATTTACATCATCTTCAAATTTAAGTGTACAGGCCAACTACTATCCCAATGGATTGTCTACGGCAAATAATACGGACATGAACGTTTCCATATTGGAAGATCAGGGAAATATCTTATCGAACTTGAATATAACGAACGGGTTAATAACTGCGAAGGTCGCTCATGTGGAAAAGGGAAGTCAAACGGCGAAGATTCGAGTGAGCAAAGGTGTTTTGTCCCGGGAGATAACTGTCATTGCTTCTGAGATGTATACATTTAATCCATATACGCCCCTAATCTATTATGCGGGCAAAGATCAGAAAATCGACTTGTCATTCACTATTCCTTCAGACTATCCGAGTTTCCCGGTAGAGTGTAAGATTCATGCTACGAAACTTTATCCCGTGGGTGATGATCAGAATATGTTGATCGTATATGAGGATAATACGTATTATTATATCTATGAAGCCGTGTCTTCTGGTCCTCAAACCGTGTCGTTTAAAACGAGTGTCGATAATAGTAATGGAATTGTAACTATAGAAAATGAGAATTTTCAGACAGCTAATATAAATGTTAAGAGCACGAAGGATTTCCCGATAAATGGATCTGCATCATATTATCATTCTGGCAATTGGGGATCGTACTGGAGTTCTGTTGGTAAGAATTCGCAGATTTCATACCGTATAGCTGGAGGAAAATCTGGAAATATATCAATCATGGATGATGAGGGTAGTTATTCTATGGCAAGCTCTATTTTGGAGAAAGTTGACGATAATGCGACAATAACGTTCTCTTATAAAAATAGTAAAGATTATACGGTCTCGATGTCTGTAAGTGATTACAAGAAGAATCCGAATATCAATTTATTACCGGCAATGACTGGTTCTATAGAATATGGATATTATTGGGGGTGGAGCTGGGAGAGTGAGGGATATCCTCCTACTGTAAGTTGTTTGAATGGTAGCATGTCTTGTAGCAATGGAAAGTATACTTATACGTATTACGGTAATCCCAGCAAGGGTATGACAGTTAATATTACATATAATAAAAACGGAAATACCTATAGAGCTAATCCTTCCATAGAAGATTTAGCCGAAGGTTCTGATATTCGATTGGCAAGATAATGGGTTCCCATCCATCATGTGAATGACGGATGCGGGGAGCGTGCGGCACACAATGGATTGAATTTGTTTTACACGTAGGCTGCACCTCCTCCCCGGCCCTTTACCTCATATAGCATTCGTGCTTTATCGATGCCATTCATTCCGTAAGGAGATGGGTGGCATCGCTTTCTTCATTTGCCGATGACGTTAACTTACTTGCCCCATGCAGTTAACTTGCTTTGGTCTGATATCAAAGGTTCTTGTGTAAAAAATTGCGCAACCCTTTGTTTATTAAAAAAAAGGCTCTATCTTTGCAGCCCGAATAAGTATGCGAATAATAATAAATAATATAGAAAGATGAAAAGAACATTCCAACCTTCCAACAGAAAAAGAAAGAACAAGCATGGCTTCCGTTCAAGAATGGCTACCGCTAATGGCCGTAGAGTATTAGCTTCTCGTCGTGCTAAAGGCAGAGCTAAATTAACGGTATCTGACGAATACAACGGATAATTAGTCACGTTCTAAAGATTTATAAAGAAAGTAGAGGTTTTTTCCTAAAAAGCCTTTACTTTCTTTGTTTTTGTAGTATTGCTCTGGTGGATATTGGTCTATATGCCGTTTTTTTTCTACTTTTGAACCGCCTACAAATACATACGTGAAATGAGTAACTTTTTTGTAAAACTGATAAAGAATCCGTTTGTCATCAATCTCTTGTTGGTGATAGTCGTGTCGTGCGGCGTTGTTTATGGCGTACTGGCGTGGCTGGATTCTTATACCCGCCATAATCAAGCGGTGGTCGTTCCGGACGTGAAAGGAATGAAGCTAGAGGACGCCGCCGAGTTTTTCGGGAATAATAAGCTACGCTATAACGTGATCGATTCCGTATTCTCGAAAGATGTGGCTCCGGGCTCCATCGTGGAGTTGGTTCCCGGTGTCGGATCGAAGGTGAAAGAGGGGCGGATCGTCTTTGTTACGATTAACGCGTTGACCTCCCAGATGGCCGTGATACCGGAGGTGGAAGACTTATCTTTCCGTCAGGCGTATGCCTTGCTGCGGGCCCGTGGCTTCTCGTCGGTCGAGATAGAGTATGTGCCGGGCGATTATAAAGATTTGGCGATGGGGGTGGAGTTAAACGGGCGTACCTTGCTCAAGGGGGAACATGTACCGTTGACCGCTCATCTGGTATTGAAAGTAAGCAGTGGCGATCCGAATATGCTTCCCGACTC
Source organism: Parabacteroides sp. Y3-G-102 (assembly GCF_023656845.1). Taxonomy (NCBI): domain Bacteria; kingdom Pseudomonadati; phylum Bacteroidota; class Bacteroidia; order Bacteroidales; family Tannerellaceae; genus Parabacteroides; species Parabacteroides sp. Y3-G-102. The sequence continues at coordinate 70,700 of NZ_JAMOKU010000003.1, forward strand.
ATTGGCTTTGGATAGTATTCCGGTAGAACCATTGGATAGTGATATAGAAAACTGGTTTTAAGGGAATGGACGAGTTTTTGGACGATATGGATGATGAACAGGTAGACGACCTGTTGATGCCGGAAGAAGACGAAACATCGTCGAGCCAGATGTATGAGCATTTCCGTTTCGTAGCGGACAAGGGGCAATCCCTGCTCCGGGTGGATAAGTTCTTGGTAGACCGTATGATGGGCGCTACCCGTAACCGCATCCAATTGGCGGCTGAGGCGGGTTGTATCTTGGTGAACGATAAGCCGGTGAAAAGTAATTACCGGGTGAAACCTTTGGATGTGGTTTCTATCGTGATGGATCGTCCACGCCGGGAACTGGAGATTATCCCCGAAGATATCCCTTTGAATATAGTATATGAGGACGATGATTTGCTGGTGGTGAATAAGCCGGCAGGCTTGGTCGTACATCCCGGTCATGGTAATTATACCGGTACGTTGGTGAATGCCTTGGCTTATTATTTGAAGGATGATCCCTATTATGATCCTTCCGATCCTCGTTTAGGCTTGGTACACCGTATCGATAAGGATACGTCGGGCTTATTGGTGGTGGCTAAACGCCCGGAGGCCAAGAGTAACCTAAGCCTGCAGTTCTTCAACAAGACAACCAAACGTAAATACCGTGCCTTGGTATGGGGCATCGTTCAAGAGGATGAGGGGCGTATCGAGGGAAATATCGGTCGTGACCCTCGTGACCGTATGCAAATGACCGTCTTCCCGGAAGGCGATCAAGGCAAGACCGCCGTCACCCATTACACCGTGTTGGAACGCTTGGGCTACGTGAGCTTGGTGGAGTGCCGTCTGGAGACGGGGCGCACGCACCAGATCCGTGTACATATGAAATATATCGGTCATACGCTTTTCAACGATGAGCGGTATGGCGGACATGATATCTTGAAAGGAACAACTTTTACTAAATATAAACAGTTCGTGCAAAACTGTTTCGCTATTTGTCCACGTCAGGCCTTGCATGCTAAGACGTTGGGGTTCGTTCATCCTACTACGGGAGAGGAGATGTTTTTCGATTCTGAGATTCCTTCCGATATGCAGCAGCTGATCGACAGATGGCGTGTATACGCGAACACTAAAGAATTGTAAAAATGAAAAAGAACATCGCTATCGTAGCAGGGGGAGATTCCTCCGAGATCGTTATTTCATTAAAAAGTGCGGACGGAATCTACTCTTTTATTGATAAAGACAAATATAATTTATATATTGCCATCGTTAAGAGGGATGAGTGGGCGGTTATACTTCCTAGCGGGGAACATACACCAATTGATAAGAATGATTTTAGCTTCAAGGAGAATAGCGTGACGAGGCATTTTGACTTCGCTTATATAACGATACACGGTACTCCGGGCGAGGACGGACGTTTACAAGGATATTTCGATATGATCGGTATGCCTTACTCGTCTTGCGGGATGCTGGTGAGCGCTTTGACATTCAATAAATACGTATGCAATCATTACTTGAAAGACTTTGGTGTAAAAATTGCCGCATCCATTCATTTATTCAAGGGAGAGACTATTACGGACGAAGAAGTCGTGACTCGTTTGGGTTTGCCTATTTTCGTGAAACCAAACGATGGGGGTAGTAGTTTCGGCGTGACGAAGGTGAAAGAGCTCTCCGCTATCCAGCCCGCTATCGCTAAGGCGTTTGGGGAAGGACGTGAGGTGATTCTCGAGAGTTTTATCGATGGAACGGAAGTAACATGCGGTTGCTATAAGGTGGAGGGTAAAGAGGTTGTCTTTCCTTTGACCGAGGTGGTTACGGATAACGAATTCTTCGATTTCGACGCAAAGTATAACGGGCAGGTGGACGAGATCACTCCGGCCCGTATCTCCGCCGAGTTGACGGAGTTGATACAGCGCAAGACATCAAGGATCTACGATATATTGGGCGCCAAAGGACTGATTCGTGTGGATTATATTATTCCGGCAGACGGGGAGCCTGTCTTACTGGAAATAAACACGACACCGGGAATGACGGCTACCAGCTTTATCCCACAGCAAGTACGTGCGGCGGGATTGGATATAAAGGATGTCATGACAGACATTATTGAAGACGAACTCAAAAACAGAAAAACAAAATGAATAGATATGGATACAGAAACAGTTTCCCCTAATTTCGACGACATCCGTCCGCTGAACAACAGTGAGGTGAAGGACGCGATTGAAAAATTGGTCGCCAATGAGGATTTCGAGCGGGCTTTACGTTACATAAAGCCGAATTTGAATTGGGAGGAATTCTCAGTTGCCATGCGTGCTTGCAAGACGAAGGAGGAGTTTAAATCTACTCTGGCCTATGACGCTGTAATGACGGTGGCGAAAAATACTACTTTCTCGCTTACTATCTCAGGGCGTAGCCGTCTGCCGAAAGATAAGGCGGCCTGTACGTTTATCTCGAACCATAGGGATATCGTATTGGATGCCTCCTTCTTGAATGTCATGTTATATGATGTGGGGTATGGTATGACGCAGGTCGCTATCGGCGACAATCTTTTAATCCGTCCGTGGATCGAGACATTGGTACGCTTGAACAATAGTTTTATTGTGAAGCGTGGCGTTTCTGTTCGTCAGATGTTGGAGGTCAGCAAGACGCTTTCCGCCTATATCCATCATGCGATCAAGAATGTGAACGAGTCTGTATGGATCGCCCAGCGTGAGGGACGTGCTAAGGATTCGGACGATCGTACGCAGGGCAGCGTATTAAAAATGTTGAGTATCGGCGGTGATAAGGACAATCTGTTGTTGAATTTGATGGATTTGAATATCGTGCCGGTCGCTATCTCCTACGAGTTTGATCCTTGCGATTTTTTGAAGGCGAAAGAATTTCAGATGAAGCGGGATGATCCGGATTTCGTGAAATGCCAGCGGGATGATCTATTGAGCATGGAAACGGGTATCTTGAACAATAAGGGTCGTGTCCACTTTACGATTACTTCCCCGATCAATGATTCCTTGGCTAAACTGGACAAGGATATGGAGAAGAATGAGCTGGTAAGCGCTATCGCGTCCGTTATCGACCGGGAGATCTATAAGAACTATCGTTTCTATCCGTGCAATTACGTGGCGTATGACTTACTGAACGGCACTCGTCGTTTCCAAGAACATTATGGTCCGAAGGATAAGAAGCAATTCGAGGAATACTTGCAAGGACAATTGGATAAGATCGTCCTTCCGAACAAGGATGAGGCGTTCTTACGTAAGAAGATCTTAGAGATGTACTCCAATCCGCTGAAAAATTATCTGACAACTTTATAAGCGGCCTTTATCGGCTATGCGTAGCGGTTCGTACTTGATCCGCCCTTGATCCCCTCCTTTCCGGCGAGCATGCCACCTTCGGGTGGCAGCCGCCGGAAAGGAGGGATTATCTTTTTTGCAGGAATTCGTCCAAGGATTCCTCTTTCAGCAATCCAAGTTTCTTGCGGATACGGCTGCGTCCGGAGTTGACGCTGGGACGGGAGATGCCCAAGGCCAACGAGATCTCGTCCGTGCTCTGCTTCAGGTAGATCAGCATGCAGAGCAGTTCGTCGGATTTGGTCAGTTCCGGGAAGTCCTTACGCAAGCCGGGCAGGAAGCGAGGGTACAGGGCAGCGAAGGATTGGCGGAACCGCAACTCGTCCTCGCCGCTCAGCAAGGAGGGGTTGAGCTTCTGGCGTACGCTGTCGATCACCTCGTTATGGGCGGCTTGCTCCAGCTCGGCGCTCAGTCGCTCATTGCGGCGGTTCAGTTCTTGTTGGGTAGCGAGGAGATTATCCAGCCGTTGACGCTGGATCTCCCGCTCACGTTGGTGAAGCCGGCGACGTTGGAGTGCGTAGACAATGATCCCGGTCAGCAGGCAAATGGCTAGGATCAGGATGACGCGCGTATAAACGAGCGAACGTTCCTTCAAGGCCACTTCGGCGGATAAGGCCCGATTCTCCTGCTCCTTCCGTCCGGTCTCGTAGCGTACGTTGGCACCAATGGCGTACCGCTGTTTCTCCGCCAGTTGCAACGAGTCGTGTATCTCCTTGTATTCCGGGTAGATCTCAGCCATCTTGTCTCCCTTCTTTTGTTGGGCGTAAAGGTTGAGCAAATGCCGTCCGGTCCAATCCATCATATCGTTCGCCTCGTATTTCTTGTAGAGAGCGTAGGCCTCTTCCATCAGGGGGAAGCCTTTTTCCGGCTTTCCGTCGCGTACGAGGCAGGCCCCCAGCATGAATTTGAAAAGATCTTGATACCCCGCGGAGATCGCTTCTTCCTCTTCTATCAATTCCTTGTACCCTTCGAGGGCGGCAGGGATAGAGTCGGGCACATATTCGTAGTAATAATTGTAAAGTATGTTTTTGGCGGCGAGGACATAGGCGTTCTCTTTCAGCTCCTCCCCTCTCTTTAAGGCCTGCCGTGCGTAATATAAGGTAGAGTCGTGCTGTTCCAGCTCCCAGAATATCCCGGCTTTCATCCGGTAGAGGTCGCTGATGGTAAAACTATCCAACTGGAGGGAGTAGTCGATGGAGCGTGAGATGGCCTCCATAGCCTTGTCGTACAATCCGAGGTCGCTATAGGTGGAGGAGAGGTCGGCGAAGGTGTAGACGAAACCCCGGTTGAGCTTCTCGGGGTGGGCTACGCACCAGTCCATGGCTTCCTGTATGACTTCCACCTCTTTTTCCCGCATTCCCTTGCGGCGGTAATAATGGCCGAGGGTAGAGAGCAGGTCGGCCGGATCGTCGGCGGCATCGGGGTGGAGGCGATAGACGGCGAGGGCCCTTTCTTGCACACGGATCGCATCCAAAGGGTCGCGGCGGAATTTATAGAGCGTGTTGGCTACCGCTTGGGCGATACGGATCTCTAGCCACGGGTCGTCGGAAGGGGGAAGAGCGGCGAGGCTGTCGGCGAGGCGCAAGGCCTCCTCCCGGTTGTCGCGGTCGTTGAGCTGCCGGAGTATCTCCTTGGTATCGGGCGGAAGCTGCCGGGAGAGGGAGCCGTCCGCGGGAGGCGTGTCGTGCCGGCAAGCGAGGGTGGCTAGCGAGAGGAGGGTGGCTAGCAGGAAATGCGTGATGTCTCTCATCTGCGTAGGATTTTATGGTTTATCGCGAATATACGCCGTTTTTCATGGAAAATAGCGTGTCCCGGGGTATAAATCGATTGAATCATCTATTGGTTTTTTATCCGTCCGAAGGCCCGGCGACGTACCTTTGACTTGTCCGTACCACCGGTGCCCCGAGCGGCGTGTCAATTAAATTGATGATCGCATTTCGTGCGGATAAGGCCGTTGTTGAGGACTTGTTGAGCGGATTGCTCAAAAAAGAATTCGTCGTATAAGGATAGGAATGGTTTCCTTTGAGAAACAAAAACGAAGTAGTAATGGAAGGGTCATACTTACGGATTTTGATGATGTGCGGGATGCTGGCGCTCCTCCTCTGCGGGGGCTGCTGGGTGTTCGCATGGAAGCATCTGCGCCGGCGGATCGACGAGCGGTTCGACGTACTGTCGGAACACTTGGAGCGTCACGCCGCCGAGTGCCCGATACGGAAGGAGCACCTGCTGGCCTCGTGCCTTCCCGCCGATCCGGAGCGAAAAGGGAACGGATCGTTCCACCGATCGTTCCGGGCATCGTATCCGGGTTTCCTGCCGACGCTTAGGGAGCGGGTGCCGGGGATCACGCCGGCGGAGGAAACGCTTTGCATGCTGATCAAGATGAACCTGAGCAACCGGGAGATCGCCGACAAGATGTCTATCTCCATCGGAAGCTTGCACACCACCCGCTACCGGCTGAAACAGAAGATGCCGCCGGAGGCCGCCAAGGGCATGGACGAATGGGTACGGGCGATCGAATAGGGTCATGGGGAGGCGAACTCCCTACATTATAATATAGAGTATACACCTTTATCTAAGAAGAATCAGTATGAGAAGAGAATCTTTATTTTTCGGTATTTTGACGCTGGTGGTGTCGGCCTTCCTCACGGGATGTTCCGACGACGACACGGAAGTGTACGTCCCCCAGCGTGTGGCGGAGTTCAACCTCTCCGACGAGTCGGACGGCAACCGGCTGTTCATCATCCATCCGTGGGAGGGCGAGATCGCCATCCCGGTGCACGATGATCGTATCCGCGACTTCGAGTTCAGCGGCAAGTATTTCGATTGGGAGATGAGGCAGGGGGCCGAGAGCCGCTTCCTCGTGCTCAACCTCAAGAAGGAGGTGGAGCGTAAGCCTTTCCTCGAGAAGATCGCCCTGCGGGGGATCGCCAGCAAGTCGGGGGAGGCGGCGACGGACACGCTCTTCCTCGTGTCGCAACCCAAGCTGGAAAGCTCAGCGTCGGATAACGCCCCGAGCTATATGCACAACGTGGGCAAGACGGTGAACACGGCGGGCGATATCTTCGCCGCCCCTAGCGAGCCTTTCCTAGATTTCGACCTGATGTACGGCACGGAGGCTTTCGTGAAGACCCCTCACGCCGAGTCGTGGGGACGGGAACGCTCCGGCGTGGACTACGAGGAGATGGTGGACAACATGTGGCAGGAGCTCGGCATCTCGGTGAGCAGCCTCGGCTTCACGAACCAAGGCGCTCCTACGCCTACGAGGTCGAAACTCTTCTCCGGCTCCTTCGACCAGCGGTTCCAGCATAACCAGACCTCGTCCAACCGCTTCGAGTATCACGTGGACGTGCATGTCAAGCCGATGGTGGAGCTGCATATGGCCACCGCCATCTATACCTCTGCCAGCGATCCCGACGTCTTCCTGCCGTTCCTCACCACGACCGCCTCGCGCTTGCTGAACGAAACCAATAGCGACCTCTACAAGCGATACGGCAACACACAGAAGGGCATCTACGATCTATACGACACCTACGGCACCCACGTGCTGGTGGGCGGTGTCTTCGGCGGGAGCTATACCTATATCTACAGCCGGAAGGAGAACCTCTATTACGACGAGACGGTGTTCGCCGCCGAGGCGGAGCTTTCCGCCAAGTCGTCGTCGCCGGCGGGAGAGAACGAGAACTGGCTCCAGACCTACTACCGCGTGATGGGTACCCACGGCGGCAAGATCGGCGCCGGGGGCGGCTATACGAAGTCGGAGCTGAACGAGCATATGTCCGAGGAGAGCATCATGATCATCACCGGCGGCAACGCCTCCGTGGACTTCGAGAGCTGGGACAAGTCCATCGCCGACGAGAACAGCAACCTCCACCTCGTAAGCTACGGCCCGAGGGGCGATACCACCCGTTGCTTCCTGGTCCCCCTGTATTACCTGACGAAGAACTACGCGCGGCAAGACGCGCTGAAGAAATATCTGGACCCCTACGTGGAGGCGCGTTCGAAGCTGGCCAAGAAACCGCAGCTGATCCTGGCCGACTTCATGATGCGTACCGGGAAGGACAATCACGGGGATCCCGCCGGACAACGTGTCTTCACCGGGCCGGACGGCAAGGAGCGCATTTACAGCCCGCTGGTGCTGAATACCAAGGGACCGAACGACTCGCGGATCGGCAAGATGCTCGATACCTCGGCCCACGAGTACCTCGACGTGGGGGATAACGCCGACCAGCTCTGGTGGGTAGCCCTCGACTTCAAGGACGAGTGCCGCCCCATCTACCACATGCGCTTCATGAAGGAGGACGACGCCCGCAAGCACGGCTTCGAACCGTGGGGGCAGGATGCCGAATCGGGAATGATGTGGGACGCGATCGATAACCATTACGTTTGCTTGAAGTTCTCGCCCGACGACAGCCATAAGGAACCGGTCACCGGCGTGGGCATCGCCCGCAAGGGGAAGAGCGATGACCTATACTACGTGATCGCCACCTCGCCCGGTACCGACATGACGCTTCCTTACTCCATCGACGAGCAATTCCCGGCCTATTGGGGAAGCAAGGAGTATAAATTGAAGAGCGAGAACCCGCCGTACCGCTTCGGGGTGGACCAAGAGAACGACCTCAACGAGGGCGACAGCTGGTTCGGCCGGAACAAGGCGACCAACCATAAGCAATGGATCTTCCCGGTCTACACCACCAAGGCATTGGACTGGCCGATCCGGTTTACGAAAGCGACGGACTAGCGAAATGCCTCGGAAACGATCCCTACGACCGTAGCCATCCCTCCCGAGGCCTCCGGAGCGATGCCGACAGCCGTAGCGGTCCCTCCCGAGACCTCCGGAGCGATCCCTACGATCGTAGCGGCCCTTTCCGGGGCCTCGGGAGAGATTTCGACACCCGTAGGCATTGTTTGATAGAAAAATATATGATTATCAAAGGGATTATCCTGCATTTGTAGGAAACCTTACGTCTGTGGACAAGAGGAAAGTATTAACGAAAAAACAACAAACAGTATGAGTTTAGCGAAACAAATCGGATCGGTATCGAAGACCGCATTGACCAACGCCGGCCACATGAACATGAACAACGAGATCTACGCCCGTATCTTGGATACGACCGTGGCCGCCCTCCATCTGGAGGCCCTCGCCCCGGGTTACAAGGAATGCATCGACCGGGAGGCGGAGTGCGTGAACCGCGTCACCAAGAGCGCCTCCACCGCCCAGCTGGAGGCGAAAGACAAGGAGCGTGACAAGACCCTCCAGTTCATCTACTCCATGAACGGCTCCTATAAGGTATGCCCCGACGAGACCCTGCGTACCCCCGCCCTGCTGGTAGACAGCGTGCTGCGGGCCTACGACAAGATCTACGCCAAGGCCTACGCCGAGGAGACCGCCCTGATCGACGGCCTGCTGCTCGACCTCGCCAAGGCTGACGTATCGGAAGCCCTCAAGACCCTCCACCTCGACACCTACGTGGCCCAGTTGAAAACCTTGAACGATGCCTACAAGGCTCTCGACATCACCCGCACCGACGAGTACTCCGCCCGTGTGAAGACCGATACCACCAAGGCCCGCAAGGCGACCGACGAGACCCTCGACCTCATCATCCAGCGTGTCAACGCCTACGCCGTACTCGAGCCTACCGAGGCCATCAACGCCTTCATCGACACCGTGAACCAGATCTTCCGCAAGTATAAGAACCTCATCGCCGCCAAGGGAGGCCCCACCAGCCCCTCCAAGTCCGACGACAAGCCTTATCCCACACCCGACCCTGCGCCCGACCCCGAGAACCCCGGCGGCGATAGCGAGAGCCCGGACGAGATCTGAGCCTAGCAAATTGTCAAACACTTAAAATCGAATCCATATGAACGAATTTTATCTTTCTAGAAAGATATCCGCGCGGCTCTCCCTCCGGGCCGCCGTGCGGATGTTCTGTATCCTGACGCTGGCCCTATGGGGGCCGGCAATGGCAGGAGCGCAAGCGCAGACACAGCCGCTTGACGTGGCTAGTACTAGTATTACTGATAAACTAACTCTCACCTATAAACTGAAACCCAACAGCTCGACCGATTACGCTTGGTTTTACAAGGTCGGGACTAATGGCACCGAGACCGAGTTCTCCGGTACGCTGACGGGCACGAACGCAAACTGGCAGCAGGGCGCGATCGATATCAAAAGCGAGAAAGCGATAGCCGACGCGAATAATCTTGACAGCTACCCGATCCTAAAATTGGATGGGCTAAACCTGACCTCCACTACTGCCGACGGCTCATTATTTTATCTGGAGGGCAGTAAACCGTTCTGTATCCAAGCGACAGGCAACTCTGCCAGTAACCTGAAAGCGAAAAAGGATGTGATTAATAACTACCAAGGATGCATCCTGCTTCTGGATGGTGGCACCGCCGGATTGAATATCGCTGCGGAAGGAACTGGATCATATGGAATATATCTGTACTCTACTAGTTCTGCTATAAATACCACCATCAAAGGCAAGATAACTGTCACGGCGGAAGCTGTTGCTGTGTTTCTAGACAATTGGGGTGCTTTCTCGGCTACCGAAGACGCGAAAGTAACGGTTTCTTCGGAAGATAAAGATGGAGACGCAATTTATGGAAGCTCTAGAGTGAAATCCCCCTTCCTCCAATGGCAGTTCGCCACCGCCCCAACGAGTGGCCAGACGCTCGAGGTGAAAGACGCCAGCGGCCAATCGTTCGATCCCGTTATCCAATTCACCACCGACGGTAAAAAGAAGGGTTTCGCCATCAACGTCACAAAGAACACCGGCTACACCCTTTGGCTGGGCAACGAACAACTGATGGATTCGAAAGGAACAACCGTCTTTACGGCAACGGAAGATAAATTAGTCTCCTTCTCAGGCATGACGACTCTCCCCGCCGACTGGCCCGAGTACGCCAAATTAGCCAATGTCGGCCCGACTGGCACCGATGTCGCCGTCTCCGGCACTACCTACACCGTCAAGACCGCCTGCGGCCTCGCGTGGATCGCTTGGGTGACGAATAACGGGAAGACAATCACCGATGCCGATAAAACCTATACCGATTCCTATCCCGCCTCCGAGGGCTTCAAGGACTGTACGGTTACGCTTGCGGACGATATCTCGCTGGCGAAACCTGCCCAAGGCGTGGCGAGCGGCTTCGAGGCTAATTGGATACCGATAGGGACTTATAAAGGCTTCGATGCACGTTACTACTTTCAAGGCACCTTCGATGGTGGCGGCCATACGATTACCGGAATGACGATCTCCTCGGCCTCGTTTTACTATATCGGCCTTTTCGGTTATCTGTATGGAGCGACCGTGCGGAATCTGACGATGGCAGGATCTGACAATATTAATTTGACAACTATTGCTAATGCTCAAGACACCGCTTACTATCTTGGCTGCGTGGCAGGTTATGTAAAGAATGGAAAAATCATCAATTGCCATAATCAATGCAAGGTTAGTTTTTCTGTGACCGGCAATTCTGGGTCTCTCGGTGGAATTGCCGGTTACTCTGAAGGTTCGGTGATTAGCGCTTGTTCAAACAGGGGAGCTGTCACTATGACCGGAAAGATGGGTCGTGGTGGTGGAATCGTAGCGACTAATAATGGCTCTTCTATCGTTTCCTGCTTCAATACGGAGGATATCCGTGTTACTGCTACCGGTTCTGGTTCTAGCGATGCCGCGTATGCGGGCGGTATCGGAGCCTATAGTAGCGGTAATTGTAGCATATCGCACTGCTATTCGACAGGGTGGATAATCGCTAAATCTTCCGCTGCTAATGCTTATTCCGGCGGCATTGCCGGACTATCTGAGAAAACGACGATTGAATCTTGTTTTGCCACAGGCGCTGTTTCTGCAGGATCAAACAGCGACAGCCGGATAGCTGCCGCAGGTGGTATTGTGGGGCAAGCTTTTGCTGGAAACATTAATATAACGATAAAGAATTGCCTCGCCTTAACTACCGCCGGCGTGAAAGCCTTAGGAAATACGTCGGATAAACAGGCCGGTCGGATTCTCGGATCTGATTCACCTACTAATAAAGTTACCCTTCTCGACAACTACGCCAGCACCATGATCCAACTGACGATAGGAGATAATACGCCAGCCGTCCCTACCGATAACATAGGTAGCGATAAGGCAAACGGTGCCGACACTTACCTCGATGATGTCGCCGCCGAGATCGCCGCTTGGGCAGGCCCCGAAAATACACAAGCCTTCACCGCCATCGGTACCGCCGAGAACGGCCTGCTCCCGCAACTGAAAGCTATTGCCGGCTATGGCGCTGACGGTCTGCCTACAGCTTACGCGAGTACTATTATCCCCGGCCAGTCCGGCTTGTCGTCTGCCTCCTATCTGAGGTCCTTGTTGTCACTGCCCTTGTCTTCTAGCGATACGATGACCTTCATGCTCTTCTACTCCAACAACAAATGGAGTTATAAAAAGGGAGCCGGAACGGAGACCCGTTTCAACGGCAAAATATCGTCACCCCCAGGCCCTTCCGCCAACAAGCTCATCGTCGCCACCGCCACCGGCTACACCGCTAAGGAGGCCGTTGCCCAAGGTTGGGAAGAGGTCTCTGTCCTTTACGGGAAAAGGGTCGATCTCACCGCCGGTAGCCCCTATCTGTTGGCCGCCGACGCAGCCTTGACTCGGGTAACCTTTAGCCAAACAGCCTCCGATGCGCCGATCGAGATACCGGCTACGGCTACGGTCGCTTCCGGCGATGCCCTCGAGAACGGCGTGTTCCTCTTCCGGACGAACCCGAATCTCGCCAACCTTACGCTCCGTGGTATCTACGTGCTCAATGCCGAGGGTACCCGCTTCGACCTTCAGGAGGCGGATTATGTGCTGAAGCCTTTCGAGGCATACATCACCGCCAATGCCGTCACCCGCTCGCTGGTTCGTAGCGTGGGTGTGTGCGATGGCTCCGTGGTGACCGCCAACGAGATCGCTACCGCTACCGCCGCTGTCCGTATCTGGGCCGCCGACGGTGCGCTGCATGTCTATTCCGGGGAGGCCGCCGCGCTTACCGTGGTACGCTCCGACGGACGTACCGTCTACGCCGCCTCTATCGCCCCCGGCGATACCCGCTTGGCTTTGCCTTCCGGTATTTACATGGTTCGAATCAATAACATCACTTATAAAATAGCGCTTTGATATGAAACAATATACTAGTTTATGGCTCGTATGCCTGCTGGCGGTCTTCTCGATGACCGCCCGGGCGCAGGAAGGGATCGAGACGAAGGCCCATCCCGACTACCCCGCTCTTCCTTTCATGTTGACTTTCGAGGCTCCCGCGGAAGGATCTGCCTCCTTATCGATCTCGGCGGACGGTGAGACCCTCACATCCCCTACGACCTTGCATTCCGGCACCGAGGTGACGATTACCGTCACCCCCGCCGACGGCTACCGAATGGCTTCCGGTTACCCGAAGGTTTACCGCACGGGTACGCCCTCCGAAACGGTACCGGCTACGTTTAAGCCCGATGCCAGTAGCGGTATCGCCTACCTCTACACCTTCACCATGCCGGACTTCCCGGTCACGGTAGAGGTGGAGTACGAGAAGATCCAGTCCACCGTCACCTTCGCCAACCCGGCGAACGGTACGCTTACCTTGAGTACCGCCGATGCTCCGGGTAGTTCGATTGTTTCCGGCGGCGAGGTCGCCTCCGGTACGAAGGTGACGATTGCCGCCACCCCCAACAAAGGCTACCAAATGGTGTTCGGCTCCTTGAAGGTATCCGGGAAGGTCGGGGATAAAACCAATACTGTTCCGTTGCAGAAAGAGAAAGATGGTACGACCTACTTCTTGATGCCGGCCTATACGGTGGAGGCTGAGGTGAAATTTGAGCCTATCCTCGTGGCTCTGTCCTCGGAAGCCCGTTTGAGTTCCCTATCGTATAAGGAAGGAAGTGGGGAGGTTACCCCGCTTCCCGGTTTTCTTGCCTCTACGATGAAATATGAGGTGCTGCTCCCAAATTCCACGCAGAAATCGGCTACCCTCACCTTATCCGGCCAGCTGGTCGATGCGAAGGCTGAGCTGCTCGTGAATGGATCGCCTGTTTCCGTAGAACCGACAGGATCGTTCACGGCTACCGTATCGCTCGAGAGTGGATCGGCCAAGGCTACCTTGGTCGTTACCGCCGAGGATGGACAGACCAAGCGTACGTATGAGGTAAACTTCACGGTACTTCTCGAGTCGGAATATTACGTCAAGATCCTGCAGCCGGAAGGCGGTACGATCTCCGTTTCTTATACAAAAGAGGGTAAGGAAGTGAGCGTGAAATCCGGCGATGCCGTACCCGTTGGTACTGAGTTGAGCTTGGCACATACGGCCTTGCCAAAGTACGAATTCGTGAGTTACAAAGTGAATGATGACCCGCTAGCATCTGGGAATATTACCGTCTCCGGTACCGACGACTTGACGATAACCGCTGCCTTTACGCAGGAATCTTCCGTGACTCCGGAAGAGATCGCTACGATCGGTACGCCGGCCGTTCCCAAGGAAAAGGAAGGGCAGGAGGGAACGAATGTTCCAACGGATGATAACCCGATCGTGATCATCCCCGATGCCGTATCCCTGCCATCGGATACGGAACTCTCCAGCCTCCGCTTGGTGAAGGAAGATATAGAAGACCCAGCGAAAAAGGCTGAGATTGAAGAGAAAGCGAAAGCTGCCGCCCAAGATGCGGGTATCGCTCCTGATGCCCCGAAGATCGTGATGGAAGTGACCTTGGTTAAGGTGACGACCACGATTTCCGCTACCGACGCATCCACCACTACCGCCGTAACTCCCGTGCAGCCCTCCGATATCGTGACGGTACGTATCCCGTATCCGGAAGGCGTAAATAAAACCCAACATGATATCGTGATTATCCACCTCCGCTCGGACGGCGTGGTAGACGTGTATTCCGAGGGTAATAACAATTTGACATTAGAGGATGATTATATGGAGATCTCCGTTGCCAGCTTCAGCCCGTTCGTGGTAAGCTATACGCCCAAATCTGGGCCGGTGGATCCCGATTATCCTGACACACCCGACACCCCGGATACCCCGGATGTCCCGACATCGAATGCCTCGGTAGAGGGAGGCATAGCGGTTTGGACCTCTGCCAACGCCCTCCATATCCGTGCGGATCGTCCGGCTGAGGCATGGGTTGTCGGCCTGTCGGGTGCTAGTCGTGCCCGGTTTGCGGTCGTTCCCGGCGAGACAAGACACGCTCTTCCCGCGGGAGTCTATCTTGTCCGGATAGCCGACCAGACCTATAAGGTACGGATACGGAACTAAGCGTTGTTTGTTTGACGTGAGAGGGATGCCCTTGTTTCTCCTTGGGGAGAGCGGGGCATCCCTTCTTTTTTGTGGATATGTTTCTTAACATACATACCCGTAATCAATTGGTTAGCCGCAAATGCTTATCTTTGAGCTATCCCGATGTAAACGCTTACAATATGCTAGTCATTTAAACTCAATTATAGTATGAAACCGGAAGATTACATTACCAGAGAGGAGAAGTATGGTGCCCACAACTACCATCCTCTGCCGGTCGTTCTCAGAAGAGGCGAAGGCGTGTTCGTGTGGGACGTGGAAGGAAAACGTTATTTTGATTTCTTGTCTGGCTATTCTGCCTTGAGCCAAGGACATTGCCATCCTAAGATCGTGAAGGCCCTGATGGAGCAGGCGGAGAAGCTTACGCTCGTATCCCGTGCTTTTCATGCGGATATACTGGGTGAGTACATGGAATTTACCTGTAAGTTTTTCGGATATGATAAGCTCTTGCCGATGAATACGGGGGCCGAGGCGGTAGAGACGGCTTTGAAGCTTTGCCGCCGTTGGGGATACCGTCGGAAAGGGGTCGCTCCGGAGCGTGCGAAGATCGTGGTTTGTAGCGAGAATTTCCACGGACGTACGATCACGATTATCTCCATGAGCACCGATCCTAGTTCCTACGCCGATTTCGGCCCTTATACGCCCGGATTTATAAAGATACCCTATAATAAGGTGGATGCCTTGGCCGAGGCCTTGAAAGATCCCGATGTAGTAGGCTTCTTGGTGGAACCGATCCAAGGTGAGGCCGGGGTCGTGGTGCCCGGCGATGGTTATCTGCGGGCTTGCTATGATCTTTGCCATCAGCATAATGTGTTGTTTATCGCGGATGAGATACAGACAGGTATCGGTCGTACCGGTAAGTTATTGGCTTGTGATTACGAGGGGATTCGTCCGGACATCTTGATCTTGGGAAAGGCGTTGTCCGGTGGGGTCAGTCCGGTCTCGGCGGTATTGGCGGACGATGAGATCATGCTTACGATCGCTCCGGGAGAGCACGGTTCTACGTATGGTGGAAATCCGTTGGCGGCGAAAGTCGCTATCGCCGCCTTGGAGGTGGTACGTGACGAGCATTTGTCGGAGAATGCGTTTAAGATGGGTGAGCTGTTCCGTGGTGAGATGGAGCGGATTAATAATCCTATGATAAAGAAAGTACGGGGTAAGGGCTTGTTGAACGCTGTCGTGACGGAACCTAAAGATGGGAAGACGGCATGGGACATCTGTTTGGCGTTGAAGGAAAACGGCTTGATAGCCAAGCCTACCCACGATCATATCATCCGCTTCACGCCTCCTTTGGTGATTACTGAGGAGCAAATGATGGAAGCGATTGGCATTATACGAGATACGTTCGCTAAATTCTAGTGTATGAAGATAAATGTAATAGGTGTTCCCTTGAATCTGGGATGTGACCGGGCTGGCGTAGAGCGTGCCCCGAACCACCTTCGGGAACGGGGATTGATGGGGGTGATCCGGAAGAACGGGCATAAAGCCTTTGACTTGGGTAATTTGTATGTACCCCCTGTTAGCGAGGCGGATAAGTTCGTACGGGGTAACAGCATGAAATATCTGGATGCGATCGTGGAGGTGAATACGAATCTGGCGGAGTTGGTTTATGATACATTGCGTGGAGGAGCGTTCCCCTTGGTGATTGGCGGGGATCATTCGCTGGGTTTAGGTAGCGCCTCGGGCGTGGGTAAATGTTATGATGATTTCGGTATTATCTGGCTGGACGCTCATGGGGATATCAATACCAGCGAGACTTCTCCCAGTGGTAATATCCACGGGATGCCTCTGAGTGCGTTGATGGGGATGGGAAGCGAGGAACTGGTGAATATCTACGCTCCCGGGAATAAGGTGAATCCGCAGAACGTATTCTTGGTCGGGACCCGCAGTCTGGATGAGGGCGAGTGGGATTTGATCGAGCGGGAGAAGCTGAGTGTCTATACGATGGAGACGATCCATCTGAAAGGCATCGGCTTCGTAGCTGAGGACATCAAGCGGAAATTGAAGGAACGGAAGATCCGCAACGTGCATTTCAGCATAGACGTGGATAGCATAGACCCCCGTTTCGCTCCGGGCACGGGAACTCGTGTGTGTGAGGGACTGATGCCGGATGAGTTTAATAACTTCGTGGATCATATGTTGTCTACGAATCTGGTTAAGTCGATGGATTTGGTAGAGCTGAATCCGGAGCTGGACGTGAACGAGCAGACCACAAACCTTTGTCTGCAGATCATCGATTATATTACCGCCCGTCTATAAGGAATCTAAATTCCATGGTTTATGATAAGAGTGTGAAAAGGAAGTCCCCTTGTTCCGGTTAAGACCGGATACGAGGGGACTTGAAAATACGATATGTCTATTGGTTTATTTCATTCTTCGGATATTGGCGTAATTGAAGCTATCGCTCAAGAAATCGTCCTCGCTGAATTTATAGCCTTGCGGTCCCCAGTTGCCCATAGCGAGCATGGCGATCATCTTCATCGGGTTGAAACCGCTCATATCGCCGCCGGCGGCCGCTAGAGGAACGGACTCCATCAACTTGCGCATGGAATGTGGATAATTCTCGTTGATCACCATGTTGCGGTATAAGGCAAGGATTCCATCTCCTTGCTCCTTACGGTTCCAAGTCAGTATATATGTACCGTCGTTGGCTTCCGCCTTCGCTTGGAGATCGGGCAGTTTGGCGGAGTTGGCGTCCGCTATGATAAAGGTTACGAAACCTTCCTTGTCCACTTTAGGCATTTCTTTGTCGTAAATAGAGGCATACGAGTAGGTCTCGGCTGACCCAAGGCATATGGACCAGTATCGTACATCGGCGGTGGCGTATTCGCTTACGCTTTTAGGAGCCGTAGGAGGGATGAAACGGAAAGTTGCTACCTCCCCTTCGTTCAGTTTGATGCGGGCGAATAGGTATTCTGCCGGGCTGTTCGGGTACATTAGGCTCAGCGGGGCACGCATGAACGGGAGTTGCGGCAGGTCGGCGGAGAAATCCATCGGCGGCAAGTTCAACGATTCGTGGATGTTGCAGACCTCACGCTTCGGGAAATCTACTTCCTCACCTGTAGTCACATCGAAAGCTTGGATAGCAGGCATGTCCACGCCGCCATACTCATCGCCGCTATATTGTTTCGCCAAGTAAAGACGCATGAAAATGGAGACCATATTGACATCTTCCGGGAACTCACATACGTTCTTCATCGAGGCACGTGCGCTGGCGGGGGTGTTAGCGGGAATGATGTAAATCGTATAGCCATTTGCTCCGTAGTCATCTGTTTCCTTTACATAAGGGTTGATGGAGCTGTCGTCGGGTTGGATATTTACGTCTTCAATGCTGGATACGTCTATTTGGGTCTCGTCGTTATAAACCGTGAAGTTGGAGAAGCGTGACTTCGGGAACTTTCCAGTCAAACGAAGGCCGATGTTTGGATTATCTTTGTAAGAATAGGTGTATTCCCAATAATCGGCATAGATATCAGGAAAGGCCAGTAGGGTTTGATTGTCGCCTCGAAGCGTCTTGCCCCATTGTTCCTTGGGTTCCGGGTTGTTGATTTGAGGGGTATTCTCATCATCGTCGTCGCAAGCGGTGAACATACCCACAGTAAGGGCTACCAACATTAAGTAAAAAATCTTCTTCATGATTCTGTTCGTTAATTAATCTGTTTGTTATTAAAATGAGAGCGCAAAAGTATCTCATTTCCAATTAGGGTTGACCTATTGAAAATGAAATACCTTGGATAAGACCACAGAATCCTAGGAATGGAACAGCTAGAAGGGATATCCGATAGCGAAATGGTAACCCATGCCGTCCTTGAATTTCGGGATATTGTAATAGCCTTTCTTTCCGGTATCGTAAGGGAGATGCAGACCGATACCCACGTCGAAACGGATGACGATAAAGGTGAGGTCGTAACGCAGGCCGAAGCCGGTTCCTAAGGCTAGATCCTTGAGGAAGCTACCCCATTTCAGTTGTCCGCCGGGACGATCCGGATCGTTTCGGATCAACCAGATGTTGCCGCTGTCGAGGAAGGTAGCCCCGTGGAGGTCGCCAAGGATCGGGAAGCGGTATTCGAGGTTGGCCTCGAATTTAAGATCACCCGTACGGTCGATGTAAGCGTATTTATTGTTGTCGCTGTTCTGGTAGTAGCGTCCGGGACCGATGCTGCGGATCGTAAAGGCACGGATGCTATTCGCTCCGCCGATGTAGAATTGCTCGTTATAAGGGGAGGTACGGGCGTTGCCGTAGCTATAAATAGCGCCGGCCATTAATCGGCCTACGAGATATTGCTTATGCCCGAGGGCGTAATTATAACGTATCTCGGCGGTTCCCTTGATGAATTGGGCGAAGGGGTTGCCGAGTAATTCCTTATCCTCTTTATTGAATTTCTTCCCGGCTAACGCATAAATCCCATCCAAGACAAGGCCCGCTTGGGTAACGGATGCCTGCCACCAAAGATGGTTCCGGCGACTGGTAATCGGGGAATCATCATAGGTATAGGTATAGTTCATGGCCGGGATGAATTGATTTTGCAAACTCTTTTTTAGAGCCTTATTCACGTTGGTAATGCTGTCGAACTCGTGCGTGGTATGCTGGAGCAAGTTGAACGTCAGCTTGAAAGGGGTGATGGAATGATGAGACGTGGCGGTAGGCTGGAACTCATACGAGGCGTCACCACCGAATGCCAGCAACTTGAAGAAACGGGCCCGGTTCATCTGGTCCGCATAGAGGCGGAAGGTGGTGCTGGCCGGGAAATTCATGTCCCGTTTGCTGAATGTAGGGAACAATACCCGTGGGAAAGTCAGCGTGGTAGTCAAGCCTAACTCATAACTGTTGATCTTGGAGTTGCTACCATCCAGCTTGTTGCCGGTCTGCCATTCGTAAGAGCCGCGGAGTTTCACGCCGAAGGTCTCGCCCCCTCCGAAGACATTCCGTTTGGTCACGCTGAAAATGGCGCCCGGACCCACTTGGTCGTTGCTCTTGGCGGTAACGTTCAACTCGAGCTCGCCGTCCAATGGAAGATCGTAGACCGTATTGATCCGCAGATCCAGCGTATCTTGACGGCGCATGGTATCACGGGGGGAATATTGCAACTCGGCATAACGGAAGATACCCAAGCGGGACAGGGCCGTTTGCGTCCGTTCCTGCGCCCGCTGGTTATAAAGTTCCCCCGGCTTGAAATATAAACGGTTGTAAATGACCGAGGGGCGAACCCTTAGCTTACCCTCATAATGGATCGTAAGGTCCTTATAGCGGATCGAGTCCGTGGGAGTCTCATTCTGATAGCCGTTTAGCCAGACGGATATATCCCCGAGTTTCCAAGGACGGAGGGCCGAGGGGGGCAGGCTTTCCTTCGGGGCCACCCGTAAGGCCACTTTCCCGGGGTTCAACAAGGTATCCGCTTGATAGGTGATGAAATCGGGACGGAAATAGTAATATCCGTTGTTACGGAGCAAGGACGAGATGCGTTCCCGCTCGGCTTGCAATTGGACGACATTGAAATTCTCTCCTTTGTGGAGGATACGATCGCCGATCGTGGCATCGATCAATGAGTCGGCACGGTGACGGATATGGACGTATTGGATGCTGTCCAGCGTATACGGATCGTTCATGGTGACACTGTATTCCAGCTTCGCCTTCCGGGGATTCTTGGGATCGGGTATGACCTCGAAAGAAGTCTCTCCGTTGAAATAACCGTACTCGTTCAATAGGTTCCGGGCTACCTTGACGCGGACATCCGGGTTCACGGTGGTGATCAGCACCGGTTTCGACGCCAGTTTGTTGAAGATCCACTTGCCGACCTTCCCTTTCTTGTTCACGAAAGCGTTGTAGACCCACAGGCCGAAAGGAAAAGGCACCCGGATCGAGGAGCTTCCCAGCAAGGCGTTGTTGGGGGGATAGGCTAGGGCGGCCTCGACCTCTTCCAAGGCGGCTTCGCCGGGTTTGGTCTTATCCTCGTTCTTCACCTCTATTTTCTTGATACCGGTATATAGGACCGCTCCCTCGGGAAGGTTCTTCGTGGTGGAGCAAGAGGAGAGAAGAAGTACGGATAGGAGGATGCTCCCGGTGGCGACGTGCCATCCCCCGCTCGGGTTAGACGCTCTCCCTCGCCCGAGGGAGACATCCTCCCCTGCCCGAGGGAGACACTCTCCCCTGCCCGAGGGAGACATCCTCCCCCGCCCGAGGGAGTCGTCCCGCCTAAAATATATTAAAATGCTTTTCATTCCTTTTCATCATTTATGGGTTTCACTTTCGTTTTCTTGAAGTTGAATAACTCCCTGAGGTGCATCATTTTCTTGCGGAGCACGATACCGGCCCCGGTCTCCGTGATCTCGCCTTCCAGCAGGCTCTCGTAGTTCTTGTCGTGGAAGAGCTTGACGTAGCGGGAGCCGCTGCTGTCCAGCCGGTATTCGACGGATACGTTGTCGATGAACGGCTGCGCCTGCCCGTTGTTAATGTTCTCGCCGGTAGAGATACGGCCGCCTAGAACCACACGGATACGGTCATTATAGAATCGCTTGGCGAAGCGGAAGGAGTAGTCGGTACGAGTACCGCCTCCGGCGTCGCCATTATCGTCGTATGTCTCCATGCCGAAACTGATATCCACGGACTTCAAGGCGCTTCCGGCGATGTTGTTGATCTCGCTTTGCAAGAAGCTGGTCAAGGCGTCTCCCATATTCATGTTCACTTTGCCGCTACCACCGCCACCGCCGAGGTACATACCGGTCACGAGCATGCTGACAGCCAGCTTCGCCCGTTCCTCCGGACCTTTCGAGGTTAGTTCCTCTTGCATCGCCATGTCTTCCGGGGCGGTGAGGGTAAATTGCAACCCTAGGTTCTCCAGTTGTTGGGTCAGTTCGATGCCTACGTCGAAATTCACCAAGCGGGGCGATGATTGCCCGGTTAGGGTGACGGACGTACGGACTCGCTCGGTAGCCGTAAGGTTCAAGGTCGGGTCCATGGGGTTGCCCGTCCATTGCACGTAGCTACCCTCCTGTACGTTGAACTCCTTCAGCGGGATGACCGGGATGGAGTACTTGATGGTTCCGCCCGTCAGCGTGTAGCGTCCGTTCAAGAACATATCGCCTTGCGGGGTATACTGGAAGGAAAGATCGCCGCCACCCTCCAAATTGATATGGTTGGACTGGTCGGGACTTAAATCCACGTTCGCTTGTACGGCGGGATCGATGTGGATCGTCATCAACATGTCCATGCCTCCCATCGGCAACGGGGGTTTACGAGGCATGCGCCGGCGTAAGGTATCCGTGAAAGAGGTGAAGGTTACCATGTCCGACATACGGTCTTGCACGGTCAACGGGGAGTCTTTCAGCACGTAGGTGATATTCGTCCCGCCCAATAACTGCAAGTCCCCTCGCATGGTCAAGGCATCCAACGGCCCGCGTACGGTAGAATTCAGGTTGACGAACAGCTTTCCGTAGACAAGGCTTTCCTCGTTTTTCTTAACGTTCAGCAGTTGCAAGTTATTCGCCGTTAGTTTAAGATTGGCGGTCATGCGGGATAAATCGTTGAAATCCACTTCTCCGTTGATGATAAACGGATTCTTGTTGTATGCGTAAATACCATATTGGTTGAACAAGATTCGGTTGTTCTTTATCTCTATCTTCTTATCGTCGAAACGGAAGGTAGAACCTGCGGCGCCTACATAAACGGAAGCGGTATCGAGAATCAGATATCCCTCGGCCATGGGTTTATCGCTTTGTCCGCTGATAGCGAGTGTACCATCGAGGTCTCCGCCCATTTTCGCCATATCATCCGGGATGAACGGGTTGGCGATATCCAAGGGGAAGTGCATGAACTCGATATTACCGCTGATATGGTCGGTCTCGCCCATCTGGTATAAGGCGGTAATGGCACTCACCTCTTTCCGGTCCCGGAAAAGGTGCATATCCACTTGATGGTTCCCCTGCTCTAAAGGTAGATAGACTGCGTTGAACATGAGTTCGCCGACCCGCTCGTTCTCATAATACAGATCATCAATGTTCATATCCGCCACGACCATGAAGGCCGAGTCGGAAGGAGCGTACTGGAAATCGGCGTTCAATATACCTTTCATCGGCGGGATATAACTGAATGCGTTGGAGATAACCCCAAGGTCGATCTGGTTCAACTCGGCGTGGACTTCCTCCATCTCGTCACTTTCCGCTTGGGAGTGTATCCAGAGGGCGGCGTTATTATCTCCGCTGAGTCGTAGGTTCGCCTCGATATCCTTCATGCTGCGTACCACGACGTAATTATCCGGATTCAGCTTGAAAGGGCGGAACGCTATGATCGGGTCATCGGGGAAGAGATGGAACTTGACCCCGTTCTGTATCTTATCGGCCCGGATTCCGAGCAACAAGCCGGTCTCGCCTTTCCCGTCCTTGAAATAAAGGCGGGCGTCGCCGAAGCCATAACGTATTTGCCCGTCCAGCCCGGCGCTGAAAGGTTGTTGCTGCCTGTATTTATTCTTGATCACTTGGGCGCTATAGAGTAATCCGAGCGAATCTTGGTGCATCTCCGCCCGGATGGTATCGATCTGCATCGTATCCCGTGCCAGATCGTAAATGGAGGCATCCATGCGTATACCCGTTTCCGGTGAGGTATAGGCGTTCATGGCGATGCTCTTGAAATCTACGTAATAGGTTTGGAGATAGTTGTAGATCGGATTGTCCTGTCCTGCCCGTACCTCGAGGTACATATCGGGGAGGAGCGGGCGAAGGATCTCCAGATTGACTGTCGAGTCCCGTTCCAATTGGAGGGTGATATCGTTCGATACCTTAGTCAACTTATCCGTGATGTGGTGTATGCAATCAGTACCCGTGAGGATGATCCCTAAATCCCCGGCGTGGAAAGACACACGGGTGGTATCGATATCCGTCCGGGCATGCAAGGTCAGCGTTTTCGGCTTGAAACTTTGTTTCGGGGTGACGACCTCCCAGTTTCCTAACGTAACGTCGATCGTGTTATCTTCATCCAGATTACTTTCTGCCTCGGCGAAGAGCTGGAAAGAGGTGGCGAAGGGATTTGCCATTAAGTGCATACCCTGTAAATCCATGTTCTCTACATCCGCTATCAACATCGCTTTCACCTCGTGCTTGTGGAGGGTCGCGTTTAAGGAGACATCCATTTTCGCCAACGGGTATTTGCTAAGCAAGTCCACTTTCAGTAAGTTCTTTTCCAGAGAGCCATCGATGGATACGTCTGATACCGATGAGGCGCCATAGCGTATATCCGATATCTTACCGTCCAGTTTGGCCCATGTACGTTCAGAGAAAGGATCTGTGCCCCGGCCTTCTGCTTTAACAGAGGCGGTCAGCCAAAATAGAGAGTCTTTAGGCATGAAATGAGTAGGTTCCAGACTGTCTATCCGTAAATTAGCCTCATAAGCCAGTTTTACCGGATTATAGCGGGCGGTCAGACCTACTTTGCCTTTATCTTGGGTAAGAACAAGCTCGGTGCGGTATTCTTGATTTGCGACTGTAGCTTCCCCCTTCAACTGAATTCCTGCCGGAATGGCAAATTGATCCCGTTGGGAGGCGGGAAGCATCGCCAGCAAAAAATCCAGATTACCGGATCGAGCCTTTAACTGAATCTCACCGGTTCGCCGGATGCTATCCGTCACGGACTCCATACTACCCGTGACGTTCATCTGAAACGCTCCCGGCAGCATGATATCGCCTTGTATGATACGTATACTGGAGAGGTTGCCTTCTACGCCAGCCGTAATAGCGAGAGGCTTGTCCGGGTAGGCTTTCTTGAAATCCTCCGGAAGAGAACCTGCCGCTATCAATAAATCCTCTTTCCCCAACGAGGCGTTTAACAGGGCTTTCATGCTACCTTGCGGATGATCCTCGAGGGAGCTCCAAGGGATAGTCGCTGTCAATCTCACTTCGGAATTTGGTGTCTGGAGAAGTAGGTCCGGTACGTCTATCTGTTCATGGTCACTCCGGACATTTCCTGCTAATGCCGAAACCTTAAGGCCGGAACGTTCTTCCACGAAGAATTCCTTGATGTGGGCGTTTATTTCTTTTCCTTGATATAAGATGGAATCGATAGAGGTGTTCAGGTTCGTTAAACTGATATGGGAGAAATCGAGTCCTTGCTCGGGTGCCGCGTAATTCCCGTCATAAGCGAATGTAGAATTCGTTATGTCAAAGTTTCTCGCCTTATATTGTTCCGCTCCAAGATCTACGAGGCCGTTATTTAGCCCGGCTTTATTTACGAAAGCCGTAAGGCGTAAGGAATCCGAGGGCATTTGTAGGGCGAAGGCTACCCGGTCCAAACTAATTTTATCCAGCTTGAGTACCCAGTTCAGAGGTGTGGAAGTCGTGTCTTCTTTCGAGGTTGAATCATTTAATAGAAGGGTAATGGCGGTATCGGATAAATCTACGGTATTAAATGTAGCTTTCTCCTCGGACAGGTCTATACGATCGGCGTGCAGGTAAAGCTTTCCCAAGAATCCTTTGATTTCCATACCTTCAATCATAGTCCCGGTGTTAACCTTTACGTTCCGGAGGTCGATCGCCTCTACCAATACTTGCTTCCGCAAAAGAGGAAGGGCACGAACCCGTACCGTCAAGCTCTGTAAACTCAACAAGGTATCGGCGGGAGGATTTACGACCTCGACACCCTTAACCGTAAGGTCTAACGGGAAAGATAGCCTAATCTGCTCGATCCCGATTTGCATACCAGTCGCTTTTCCTGCGTATTCGGTCGCTTTCCGTACCGCGAAGTTTTGGAAAGGAGGTATATATAGTAATATAGAGAGTAACAATACCAATGCGATCGGTATTAGGCATATCACTCCTATCCGTTTAATCCATACTCTCATATTGATACGTTTCTCTTTTTCTTATTTGTTTATTTGCCTGTTTTTATGACGATCGCTCCGTTTGCGCCTCTTACCCCGTATTCACCGGCGTCTTTCAATACTTTTAATTCCGAGACATCTTCGACGGGAATCGTGTTTAGAACAGATAGGTCCATCGGTATACCGTCTACCACTACTAGCGGGTCACTAGGACTGTTTAGGGAAACACTCGCACGGATGCGTACGGAACCATCGGCGAATGTTATGCCACTCATCCTTCGTAGCAGGCAATAGAGATCCCGGCATCCGGTTTTCTGTATCTCTTCTTTATTCATAACGCTTGAGCTTACTATTTTGTTTCGTTCCCTTTCCATAATTTCTTTTAGGGCCTCATCCGGTTCAAAACTACGCTTTGCGTTGAATGTGCTATTCTCTAAAGTAATGGTTATATAATTGTATCCGTTGACTGGGACTTTGACTATATTTCTTGTTTTCTTAATAGTGACGAACAAGGTATCATTCAGGTTAGCCCCCGGGATGGTGAATACGCCATGTTTGTTCGTTTTCACGGTGATCGGATTCTGACTGCCTAGCGTGACCGGATAGCGTTTGATTATTTTATCGCTGATGTCACGCAATACACCGACTAAAGTATCATTCTGTGCCAAAAGTATTTGACTGCTGAATGATAAGATGATGATTGAAAGATAATGTATTGTTTTCATAGCTCAATCTTTTTAGCTGAACATAACACAAAGATAATATAATATTTCTTAAAGGCAGAGTTTTAGGGTAAATTCGTAATAGGTATTATTTTTACGTTTCTATGTGGTCTCATTTGTCGCTAAAATGAGATTACTATAAATGGAAATCATTACATTTGCCAAAATAAAATGAACGGTATGGAATTAGATTTAGCCTATTTGTGTAAGGAGGTTCGAGAAATAGCTCGTGCTTCTGCGACATTCTTAAAAGAAGAACGCCGAAAGTTTGACTGGAACTTAGTGGAGGAAAAAAGTGCTCATAACTATGTATCTTATGTGGATAAAGAATCGGAACGACAGATCATAGAGGCTTTGTCTACTTTGCTACCCGAGGCTGGTTTTATCGCGGAGGAAGGCTCTGGAAGTTTGACCGATGAGGAATATTGTTGGGTAATTGATCCATTGGACGGTACTTCAAACTATATTCATGATATCGCACCTTATTGCGTGAGTATCGCTTTAAGAAATCGGAAGGAGTTATTGTTAGGAGTAGTCTATGAGGTGTGTAGGGACGAGTGTTTTTATGCAGTGAAAGGTGGTAAGGCTTACTTGGATGGGAATGAGATACATGTATCGGATGTCTCAGTACTGGATAACGCTTTCATTGCGTTGGGTTTCCCTTATAACTCTGATGCTTATCGTCCGGTAGCCGCTCATTTGGTTGATAGGTTGTATGGTTTTGCGGGAGGTACCCGTTTGATGGGATCTGCCGCCGCTGAACTGTGTTATGTGGCAGCAGGACGTTTTGATGCCCGTATAGAGGCCTTTTTAGGCCCTTGGGACGTAGCTGCTGGTGCCTTGATTTTATTGCAGGCCGGAGGAAAAATATCGGATTTCAATGGAGGAGAGAACTGGGCTTCGGGTGAACAGGTAGTTGCCAGCAATGGCAAGGTTCACTCTCTTGTGTTGTCTTTGTTGCCCTAATACTAGAGTAATCCTGCGTATTCTAGTGCTTCTGTGTGTATTTAAAAGGTAAAAGAGTTTAAACTTACTTCTTATTTGCGGGGTGTTTGATCCGTTTTGATTTTCAAAACAGATGGAGGAATGCAAATACCCGTAAATCCTCGTGTGTGTCTAATTCAGTAAAAATCAAGACTTTTAGGATTAGAGATTTTACTTACATTTGTGGAAAATAAAAATGTTACAGAGTATGAAAAACAATCTATACGTCTTTTTTCTGTTCTTTATTACTGGACTAATGTCATGTAGCCATCACTCAGGTCTATATGAACATGCGGAAAAGATAATGTCCCAACATCCCGATAGCGTTTTAACATTGCTATCAACAATACAAGATGTAAATGATCTTTCAGAAAAGGATCGTGCTATGTACTACCTACTTTTGACAGAAGCTCAAAATAAAACTTATGTCAAACCTACTTCAGATTCGTTAATTACAATAGCAGTTGAATTTTTTGATAAAACGGAAGATTGGGGAAGAAAAGCAAAAGCTTGGTATTATAGAGGGAGAATAAACCAAGACCTAGGTGATGCTCTTCATGCGCAGGATTATTATTTGAAAGCGTTGCAGGATGAAAATCAGATTAATGATTATATACTTATTGGACGAATTTATAGTAGCATAGGAATGTTATATACATATCAAAATGTGTATGAAAAGGCTCTTCCTTACCAAAGGAAGGCTTTAGATCGCTTTGCTTTAATGCAAGATTCAGTTGGAATATCATATGTTTTGAGAGATATAGGGCGAACTTTTACTGCTTTAGAAAAGAAAGATAGTGCAATAGCATATTATGAGCAAGCTCTTCTTGTTTGTAGTAGTCGTAATAAACCTCTGGTTTATGGTGAATTAGCCAGTTTGTATATAGATAAGGGAGAGTATCTAAAAAGTTACAAATATATACAGAAGGTTTTGAGCTCTCCTTCCAAAAAAGTGTTGTTGGATCCCACATATCTTACTTTAGGAAAACTTTTCCATAAAACAAATCAGATAGATTCTGCCTATTTTTATTTACGACTTTGTACTAATAGCCCTATTATTAAAACACGTGCGGGTGCTTTTTATTATTTGGCTCAATTAGAATTAGAAAAGAAACATTGGAAGAAGTACGCTATCAATCAGATACAATATGAAGAACTGAGAGATTCTATTAATCTGATTAAGCAGACTGAGTCAATTCGTAAAATGGAGAGTCTATATGATTATCATCAAGCTGAATCAAAATTTTTGAAAGCGAAGATTTTGCTTGATAAAATGGAGATAAGATATTTATACGTGTGTTTGTTTGGTGGAGTTTGTCTGATTTGTGTTGTAATAGGGGTAATATGTGTATATTTCTCTATGAAAAGAAAAAGGATGAAGCTGTGTGAGCAACGAGAAAAGCTATTTGTGCTAAAGAAGAAGCGAGAGGAAGATCAAATACGTCTTGAACATAATGAAAAGATGATCCAGTGTTTAGAAAAGCAACTGGAAGAGTCTTCCATGGCCTATACTGAAAAAGAGAAAGAACTTATGGCTTTGCAAAAATTAAAATTGGAAGCCGAAAATCAAACTTTAAAATGCGTTAAAACGGAAAAGCAACTTCTAATTGAGAAATTTTGTATGTCAGATATTTATTATAGATTTCACCTTAAAGAAGAATGGAGGCCTAAAGAAGAGGACTGGAAGCAGTTGTTTAAGGGTATAGATGATGCATATGACAATTTTACCCATCGCTTAATGAGTGTCGCTCCTAAATTAACGATGACGGAATTGCGGGTAAGCTGTTTAATTAAAGCAAATGTTCCTCCTGTTACCATTGCTATGTTGATTGTAACAACACCAACTAATGTTTCAATGATAAGGAAACGATTATATGATAAAATTCACTCAGAGAAAGGCTCTTCTGAAAAATTTGATAAGTTTATACGTGACTTTTAATAGGATTGTGCATAATTTGTGCAGTTAGTAATATCCAGTTTTTTAACTAATCATGCTATGTTTGTTGCACAATTAATACACATTTATTATGAGAAATGCATGTAAATTTGCTGTTTTAGCAGTTATGTTGTTTTTAGTTCAGTTTTCTTTTGCGGATACTATTCCTACAGAAGGACAATGGAATGAGGAGGATTATTATCGTTCTGTTCACACAAACCGTCCTCCAGTAGCATCAATCGAAGGAGACATCCTTTCCTTGAGCTTTGAAGATGCTTTATCAAACTTGACCGTATGTGTCATGAATGATAAAGGAGTGAAAGTCTATGAAGATGTTGTTTCTTCAGAGGCAGGTGGAACTTATTCTTTCTCTTTAGCGGGAGAAGCAAATGGCCAGTATCAGGTTGTGTTGTTACATCGGTTGGGACACTTGACCGGTAGCTTTACCTTGGAATAAAAAATTAAGAGGTTTTGTAAGAAGAAAGAGCTGTTAAGCTTCTCGGTAAAATGGGAAGCACAGCTCTTTTTTATTTGGACAACTGTACCAAATACGAATCTTTACTTGAAAACGTATCTATGTATATGTTTTACCGCTAAACGTATTATTAATCAGCCGGGAGTCATTCTGTTTATTGTATATTTCTTGAAAATAGGCTCCATTGTAGGCTGCTTTACTATCCATAGAAATTGCGATTAGTATTAATAGAAATTCAAAATACTATGGATACTAATCGGAGCTTGGATAGATACAATTTTATTGTATGTTGATTATGAGGTGTATAGGTAATAGTTTGGAAATATTAGACTTATTGTGCTTTTTAAGAGATCAAATTTGGTGTGGTTGGGCTATTTTTATTTCCAAATGGTGTTATTTCATGACTATATTATAACTTGAAAAATTCATAGTTATGAAATTCACAACTCATAACTATGTTTTGAAAAAAACATAACTATGAAATTTTATAGGATTTAGCTGTTAAAATCAATATGGATTTCCCCCTTGTCTAAGAAATGACAGAACAATACTATTATATATGCCGTTTATTCTGTATTTTTGCCAGAAAAATTAGCAGACATGGCTGAAAGCAAAGTTGAACACCTATTGGATAGCATTCATTTTCCGGAAGACCTGAGACATTTGTCACAGGATAAGTTGGAGCAGGTATGTGCCGATTTGCGTCAATATATTATCGATGTTTTGTCTGAGAATCCCGGTCACCTAGGTGCAAGCCTTGGTACGGTAGAGCTGACAGTCGCCCTTCATTATGTATTCAATACCCCCTATGACCGTATTGTCTGGGATGTCGGGCATCAAGCTTACGGACATAAAATACTTACAGGAAGGAAAGATATTTTCCATACGCTTCGTAAGTTTAAAGGAATTAGCGGCTTCCCTAATCCTGCGGAAAGTGAGTATGACGCTTTTATCGCCGGACACGCCTCAAATTCAATCTCTGCGGCGATGGGTATGTCGGTAGCCTCGGCCTTGAAGAAGGAACTGGATCGCCATGTGATCGCCGTGATCGGGGATGGCGCTATGACCGGAGGACTCGCCTTCGAGGGGTTGAATAATGCGTCTGCCAACCCTAATAATTTGTTGATTATCCTGAATGATAACGATATGGCGATAGATCATAGCGTAGGTGGTCTTAGCCAGTATTTAGTGGATATAACGACGAGTCAAGCCTATAATAAAATGAGATACGATGTGTATCGAGGCTTAAAGAAGATCAAGCTCATCAATAACGATCGCCGGGAAAACATCTTACGTTTTAACAATAGCCTTAAAGCATTGCTTACCCAGCAACATAATTTATTTGAAGGCTTCAGCATCCGTTACTTCGGTCCGGTGGATGGGCATGATGTAAATTATCTGGTGAAGGTATTGAATGATATAAAAGATATGCAAGGCCCTAAGCTGTTGCATATCAAAACGAAAAAAGGAAAAGGCTTTAAACCTGCGGAAGAGTCCGCTACGGAATGGCATGCTCCCGGAAAGTTCAATAAGGAAACCGGCCAGCGTATTATCGTTCGTAAATTAGATGAACCTCAATTATATCAAGACGTGTTCGGTCATACATTGGTAGAGCTTGCGGAGAAAGATGAGCGTATTGTAGGCGTAACTCCGG
This sequence comes from Parabacteroides sp. Y3-G-102, assembly GCF_023656845.1. NCBI lineage: Bacteria > Pseudomonadati > Bacteroidota > Bacteroidia > Bacteroidales > Tannerellaceae > Parabacteroides > Parabacteroides sp. Y3-G-102. The sequence goes on from NZ_JAMOKU010000003.1 coordinate 101,944, forward strand.
CTATGCCTTCCGGCTGCTCGATGACTTATATGATGAAAGCCTTCCCGGATCGTGCGTTTGATGTGGGAATTGCGGAAGGACATTCCGTAACTTTCTCTGCCGGATTAGCTAAGGAGGGAATGATACCTTTCTGCAACGTGTATTCTTCGTTTATGCAGCGTGCGTATGATATGGTTATCCATGATGTAGCTTTGCAAAAACTACATATGGTGATCTGTCTGGATCGTGCGGGATTAGTGGGAGAGGATGGAGCTACACATCATGGCGTGTTTGATTTAGCATATCTTCGTCCGATACCGAATTTGGTAATCGCTTCCCCATTGAATGAGTTGGATTTACGGAATTTGATGTATACAGGCTATGCTGCTTTTAATGGCCCGTTCGTAATCCGTTACCCTAGAGGTAAGGGGGAGATGAAAGATTGGCGTAACGAGATGCAAGTATTGCCTATAGGAAAAGGGAAAAAGTTGCGTGACGGGGATGATATCGCCGTACTTTCTATCGGACCGATCGGAAACGAGGTGATCAAAGCCATCGAGATGGTGAAAGAAGAGGGGGTATCGATAGCCCATTACGATATGATCTACTTGAAACCGTTGGATGAGGAGCTGTTGCATGAGATCGGGCGGAAATATAACCGTATTATTACGGTAGAGAATGGAGTGATAAAAGGTGGTTTTGGTAGCGCTGTCCTTGAGTTTATGGCAGACAATGGTTATACGCCTCATGTAAAGCGTATCGGAGTGCCGGATGCGTTTATCGAGCATGGTTCTATACCGGAACTGTATCAATTATGTGGTATGGATGCCGAGAGCATTGCGAAACAGTTGAAAAAGGAGAATTGATTATTGTCAATTAATAAAATATGAAAATTGTCATAGCCGGTGCGGGAGAAGTAGGTACACATTTAGCGAAAATGTTATCTCAAGAGAATCAGGACATCATTTTGATGGATCCGAATGAGGAACGGCTGAATTTCTCAAAATCTAGCATGGAGATTCTCCCTATGGTCGGGAATCCGACCTCGCTTAGAGATTTGGAGGAAGCGGGGATCAAGAAAGCGGACTTGTTCGTAAGTGTTACTCCCGAGGAGACTACCAATGTGACGGCTTGTATGTTGGCTCATAATCTAGGAGCGCATCGTACGTTGGCCCGAATTAATAATTACGAATATTTATTGCCTAAAAATAAAGAGCTGTTCGAGAAACTGGGAATCAACTCGATGATTTACCCTGAGATGTTGGCGGCTAAGGAGATCGTGACAGCTGTACGCCGTCCGTGGACACGCCAATATTGGGAGCTGTTTGGTGGAGCTTTAATTCTGATAGGTGTTAAAGTTCGGGATAATTCCCGTTTGGTGAACCGGGTATTGGCCGAATTGCTAAATGAGCAGAAGCTATATCATATTGTCGCTATTAAGCGAAAGAACGAGACGATAATCCCCCGTGGTACGGACCGGATAGAGTCTGGTGACATCGTGTTCTTTACGACGACCCGATCTCATATAGAGGATGTGCGCTTACTGGCCGGGAAGAAAGATCCGGAAGTAAAGAAGGTTATTATTATGGGAGGAAGCCGTATCGCTATCCGTGCTTGCCAATATTTACCTAATAACATCCGGGTAAAAGTAATTGAGGCTAATAAAGAGAAAAGTCATCGAATCGCTGAGGTAGTGCCTAGTAATGTCTTGATTATAAACGGAGACGGCCGTGATACTGATTTGTTGATGCAAGAAGGCATCAAGGATGCGCAGACTTTTATAGCTTTGACGGAAAACTCCAGCACGAATATATTGGCATGTCTGGCCGCTAAGCGTTTAGGTGTGTTTAAGACAATCGCTAAGATTGAGAATATCGATTATATCCAATTGGCGGAAAGTATGGACATCGGTTCGGTTATCAACAAAAAGCTGATAGCGGCCAGCCATATCTATCAATTTCTTCTGGATGCGGATGTCTCTAACGTGAAATGTTTGACCTTTGCGAATGCGGATGTAGCGGAGTTGGTGGCTCGACCGGATTCAAAGATTACCAAGAAACAAGTCAAGGATCTCCGTCTGCCGAAAGATATGACTCTCGGTGGGTTGATTCGTGACGGTGAACCTATGATGATCAAGGGTGATACTCAGATACAGGCATACGATCATGTTGTCGTATTCTGCTTGGATACGGCTATGCGTAAGCTGGAGGACTACTTTAACTAGTTGATAGTTATGTTGAACGTACGTTTTATAGTGAAGATGCTAGGGGTGATGTTCATCCTTGAGACTTTTTTTATGCTGGCTGCTACTGTCGTAGCCTTCCTTTATCGGGGGAGTGATGTCTATCCGCTTCTTATTTCAAGCGGAATCTTATTCGGGACCGGTTTTTTGTTCTACTCTATGGGCTTTAAGGCGAATGAACACTCGGCCGGCCGGCGGGAAGGAATGTTGATCGTGACATTGACTTGGATTTTATTCTCTTTATTTGGAATGTTACCATTCTATATTGGAGGATATATAGATAATGTGACCGATGCCTTTTTCGAGACCATGTCCGGATTTACGACTACAGGCTCTACTATTTTAACGAATATAGAGGCATTGCCTAAAGGTATCTTATTCTGGCGGAGTCTTACACAGTGGCAGGGAGGTATCGGTATGGTCGTATTCACCGTGGCTTTGATGCCTATTTTCGGAGGTGGTGCCTCGCAGATGTTTGATGCCGAAACGCCCGGTATAACCCATGAACGTTTTCGTCCTCGTATTACGCAAGTCGCTAAACGCCTGTGGGGGGTGTATGTTTTTCTGACACTTTTTTTAGTCGGCCTTTTATGGGCTGGTCCGATGAATTTGTATGATGCGGTAAATCATGCGTTCACGGCTATATCTACTGGTGGATATTCAACCAAAAACGCAAGTATCGCTTATTGGAATTCCTCTTATATAGAGTATGTAATAACTATTTTCATGTTTATCGGAGCTACCAATATGACATTGGTTTATTTCTGTTTTAATGGAAATGTGAAGAAATTGATTAAAGATGAGGAGTTTCGCTGGTTTTTCTTTTTTGTTTTAAGCGCTATTATCGTTGTCATGGTGTGGATCTTGTACCTTGGATTCGCCTCGGATGTAGAGAATGCGTTCCGTAAGGCGGCTTTCCAAGTGGTGACCTTGGTTTCTACCTGTGGATTCGCTACGGATGACTATATTCCTTGGGGACCGTTTTTCTGGTTTATCGCATTGATCTTGATGTTTATTTGTGGATGCGCCGGATCTACTTGCGGTGGCTTGAAGATGGGACGCTTCGTTATTTTAACGAAGAATCTCTCCAATGAATTTAAGAAACAGACACATCCCCATGCGGTGATTCCAGTACGAATGAACGGACATGTCGTATCTGGTGATATCGTACACCGTGTGTTAGCTTTTGTGTTCGCTTATATTACGTTAATCGTGGTGAGTTGTTTGGCTTTATCTTTGGATGGGATGGGATTTTCGGAGGCGATTGGTGCTGCTGTTTCTGCTATAAGTAACGTAGGGCCCGGCTTGGGAACGCTTGGTCCGGTAAGTAATTTTGCGGATGTCCCCACGGTGTCGAAATGGTTTCTGTCTTTTTTGATGTTAACAGGGCGTCTGGAGATATTTACGGTATTAACGATATTAGTCCCCGGTTTTTGGAAACAGTAAAATTATTGAAAATGAAAAGTATACAGGTCATTGCTAGTCTGCTGTGTGGTATTCTGTATTGTGGGATTTCTTTAAATGCCCAGAATGTATTGAAAGCAACGGGTTGGATGCCAGAGCACACATTTACTTCCGGAATAGAAGGTCCGGCTGTAGATAGCGAAGGAAATTTATATGCCGTAAATTATAAGAAAGAAGGGACGATCGGTATTGTACGCCCAGATGGTAGCCATGGCTGTTTTCTCACTTTGCCGGAAGGATCTACCGGGAATAGTATCCGCTTCGGGAAAGACGGAAATATGTACGTGGCGGATTATACAGGGCATAATATCTTAAAAGTGGATATGAAATCTAAGAAGATCAGCGTATTCGCTCATGAGCCAAAGATGAATCAACCAAACGATATTGTATTTGCCCCCAATGGAAATATGTATGCGAGTGACCCGGATTGGCCGAATCAAAAAGGCCAACTTTGGTTGATTACCCCGGATGCGAAAGTCTCCTTATTGGAGACGAATATGGGAACGACTAATGGCATCGCTGTGAGTGAGGATGGTAAACGCTTGTACGTTAATGAATCTGCCCAATTAAAAGTCTGGGTATATGATATATGCCCGGATGGTACTTTAAGGAATAAACGTCTATTTCATACTTTTGAGGGGTACGGTATGGATGGTATGAAGTGTGACGAGAAAGGAAATCTTTATATTTGCCGTTATGATAAGGGTACTATAGCTTTGTTAAATCCGCAAGGAGATTTAGTTGAAGAGATTCAATTGACAGGAAAACAGCCGTCTAACTTAACATTTGGAGGACCTGATCATCGTCAATGTTATGTGACATTGCAGGATCGGGGTTGTTTTGAAACCTTTAAGGTTCCTTATCCGGGAAAAGAATGGTAACCCGATATACGTTTTTGATTAATTTTGCGTTATAATAGGTACGGAATATTAAAAAGATATATAGATGATAGAATATATAAAGGGTGAAATCGTGGAACTTACACCTACACGTATGATTTTGGAGTGTGGTGGTATAGGCTACGAGCTGAATATATCCTTGAATACATATAGTGCGTTTGGGAACAAGACTACCGGAAAAATATATATATATGAGGTAATCCGGGAAGATGCTCATTTACTATTTGGCTTTGCCGAGAAAATCGAAAGGGAGTTGTTCCTTTTGCTTACTTCCGTTTCTGGAGTGGGACCGAATACCGCACGCATGATCCTTTCTTCTCTACCGCCCTCCGAATTGGTTCAAGTGATCGGTTCAAAGAATGAGGCCGCATTGACTGCCGTGAAAGGGATTGGTTTGAAGACGGCCCAGCGTATCTTGGTAGATTTGAAAAATAAGGTGAAACCTATGGAGAGTATGGCCGGAAACTTGCCGGAGGCATCAGTCTCTAATGGAGCGGTAACCGAGGAGGCCGTAGCCGCATTGGTTATGTTGGGTTTCCAGAAAGCGGCTTCGCAAAAAGCGGTATCCGCTATTTTGAAAGGCTCGCCCACTTTAGCTGTGGAACAAGTAATTAAAACTGCGCTTAGAATGCTTTGATAATTGACAATTGAGGATTAACGATTAACAATTGACAATTAAATGAGAAAATGAGAAAACGAATACTGAAATATTCCATATGGATCGTTGTATTATTGTTTGGTGTCGGCTTGTATTCGCTGAATGCTGATTACCTTGCGTATACATCATCTTTGCCGGAATTGGAGTTGCTGGAAGCTCCGGAGGATACGATTCCTCCCCGTTATCCGGTAGCTAAAACTACACCGGAGGAATATCAAGATATCGTGAAACAATCACCTGCCGATTTGCGTGATCCGGAGAATGTCAAGACTACGATTGAGTATGATTTAAAGACGAATACGTATATTGTTCGTACGAAATTAGGCGATATGGAGATTGGTACGCCGATGAGTTTAACCCCAGCGGAATACCAAGATTATTCTATGCAACAATCACTTCGTTCCTATTTCCGCCAAAAGAACGAGGAAGAATTCCAAAAAGCTACGAATAAACAGTTCAACTTAACCGATATGCAGTTTAATATCGGTGCGGCGGAACGTATTTTCGGCCCCGGTGGAGTACGTGTAAGAACACAAGGTTCGGCCGAGATCACGATGGGATTGAAGACGAATAAGAATAATGATCCTTCTCTTCCGGAGCGTTCCCGTAAACGTACTTTCTTCAATTTTGACGAGAGTGTGCAGTTGAATGTACAAGCCTCGGTGGGTAGCAAGGTGAATTTCGGAATGAATTACAATACCGAGACCTCTTTTGATTTCGATTCCAAAAAATTGAAGTTGGCGTATACAGGCGAGGAGGATGAGATTATCAAGTCGTTAGAAGCCGGTAACGTGAGCATGAATACCAGCAATTCCTTGATTAATGGAGGTGCGGCTTTATTTGGTATGAAAGCGGATTTACAATTTGGTAAGTTGCGAGTGAACGCCTTGTTTGCCCAGCAGGAATCTGAATCCAAGACGGTTAGCTCAAAAGGGGGCGTGCAGACGAAGCCCTTTGAGATCAAGGTGGATGAATACGACGAGAACCGTCACTTCTTCTTGGGCCATTATTTCTATGATAACTACGATAAGTTTATGGAGTCTTTGCCTACCGTCACCTCCGGTATCGAGATCTCCAAGATAGAAGTATGGGTAACCAATAAACGCGGTAATTATGACCAGTCCCGCAATATCGTAGCTTTCACCGATTTGGGAGAAAATGAATCTCGTAATATCGGTAATACTGCGTTGGTGATGCCTTCCGGAACGGACAGACGTCCGAATAATTCCGCAAACAATTTATATACGACTTTAACCACTCAATTTACGGATGCCCGTAAGATAAGTATGGTTAATGATGCGTTGAAAGGCTCCATGGAGGGAGGACGGGATTTTGAAAAAATCGAGAGTGCCCGTTTGCTAGAGTCATCTGAGTATACATTAAACAAGAAATTGGGTTATATTTCTTTGAGGACTCAGTTACAGGCTGATGAGGTATTGGGTGTCGCTTTTAGTTTTATCTATAATGGCAAGACCTATCAAGTCGGTGAGTTCTCTACGGATAATAAAGAGAATACGAGCGACTGTATTTATGTGAAGTTGCTAAAGGGCATCACGATGTCGCCTGATATGATGTTCTGGGACTTGATGATGAAGAACGTATACTCATTGGGTGCTTATTCGGTGCAGAAAGAGAAGTTTAAGTTAAACGTTACCTACCAGAGCGATTCTACCGGTACGTATGTAAACTATCTTCCGGAAGGTAATTGTGCGAATCAAATCTTGATTCGGGTATTAGGGCTGGATCGCTTGGATACCTATGACAATCCGAATCCGGATGGTTTCTTTGATTTTATTGACGGTTATACGATACAGGCGGAGACCGGTAAGATTATATTCCCTTGTGTACAACCTTTCGGCTCGAAATTACGGGAAAAGGTAGGTAATGCCTATGCCAGTAAATATGTATTCCAAGAGTTGTATGACTCGACATTAACTGTTGCTCGCCAGATCGCCGAGAAAAATAAATTTCTTTTAAGTGGTGAGTATAAAGCCTCGTCGGGTTCGGAGATCGACTTGGGAGCTACTAACGTGGCCCGTGGATCCGTACGTGTCACGGCAGGAGGAGCTACACTGACCGAGAATGTGGATTATACGGTAGATTACAGTTTAGGACGTGTGACGATCTTGAATGAGAGCATCATATCGAGTGGGACACCCGTTAGCGTATCTCTGGAGAACCAGTCTACTTTTAATATGCAGCGAAAGACGATGATCGGGTTAGACTTGAATTACCAGTTCAATAAGGACTTCATGGTCGGTGCCACGGTTATGCATATGTCGGAAATGCCTCTTACGGTAAAAACCACTTTGGGAGATGAGTCTATAAAGAATACTTTATGGGGCTTGAATACCTCTTATAAAGCCGAGAGCCAGTGGTTGACAAATGTATTTGATAAGTTACCCTTGTTGACATTGACCAAACCTAGCCAAATCTCATTCAATGCGGAATTCGCTCATTTAATAGCGGGACATTATGAGAATCAATATACGGGTGGTTACTCTTATTTGGATGACTTCGAGTCTACACAAAGTGGTATGGATCTTTTGAACCCGTATGCTTGGAACTTGGCGAGTACCCCCTATGAAGATTCGAATCCTAAATTTCCGGAAGCGGAGAAGGTGAACGATATCGCTTATGGTAAAAACAGAGCTTTGTTGGCTTGGTATACGGTAGACGGAATCTTCACACGGAAGAGTTCCTCTTCCCGCCCTCGACATCTTACGAATGATGATTTATCGAATCATTACACCCGTGGAGTCAGTTATAAAGAGATCTTCCCGAATAAAGAGTTGGGAACCAATGATAATACGACTTTGCCTGTATTAAACCTCGCTTTTTACCCGAATGAGCGTGGTCCGTATAACCTGGATGCGGAAAATGTAAACTCGGACGGTACGTTGGGTAATCCGGAAAAACGTTGGGGTGGTGTAATGCGCAAGATCGAGCCTAGCGATTTGGAATCTGCCAATTATGAATATATCGAATTCTGGCTTTTAGACCCGTATCTTGAGGACGAGACAGCCGAGGGTGGTGACCTATACTTTAACTTGGGTGAGATTTCCGAGGATATCTTGAAAGATGAGCGGAAATTCTTTGAGAATGGTATGCCCGTGGACGGTGATATGTCGAAAGTTGATACGACTGTTTGGGGTAAGGTGCCTCGCACGCAAAGTACGGGATATGCGTTTGATGCCCAAAATCGTGAGCTGCAAGATGTCGGTTTGAACGGTCTTTCTACGGAGGAAGAGCAAATTTTCCCTACGTATGCGGATTATTTGAATAAATTGAGGGCGAAACTATCCGGTGAGACAATCTCTAAGATGATGGATGATCCGTTTTCTCCTTTTAACGATCCTGCCGGGGATAATTATCACTATTTCCGTGGGGATGATTACGATGCTAAGGAGTTGGATATCTTATCTCGCTATAAACGATATAACGGTACAGAGGGAAACTCACAAGAATCCGATCAAAGATATGCTACAGCCGGAAAGAGTACACCGGATGTGGAAGATATCAATGGCGATAATACGTTGAATGAGACAGAGAAATATTTTGAGTACAAGATCTCTCTCCGTCCAAAAGATTTGCAGGTCGGTGTAAACAACATCGTCGATGAGCGTACTCCGGAAGTAACCTTAATGAATGGTGATAAGGAGAAAGTAAAATGGTATCTATTTAAGATTCCTATTAAAGATTATGAGAAGAGGGTTGGAGCGATCCGGGATTTCAAGACAGTCCGTTTCATGCGTATGTATATGACAGGATTCCGTAAGTCTACGGTTCTGCGTTTCGGTACCTTGGAATTGGTTCGTGGTGATTGGCGTACTTATACGCAGGATTTGTCAAATCCTCTTATTCCGCCAAAGTCTGATGGACAGATCGTCGTATCTTCTGTAAATATAGAGGAGAACGGGCAGCGTCAGCCGGTCAACTATGTGTTGCCTCCGGGTATCAGCCGTATGTTCGATTCCAGCCAGCCTCAGTTGCTTCAACAGAACGAGCAGGCATTGTCTATGAAAATAACGGATTTATCTCCTGCGGATGCACGTGCGGTTTATAAATCTACCGCTTATGACCTTCGCCGGTATAAACGATTACAAATGTTCGCTCATGCGGAAGCGCCGATTGATGAGAGCAAGACTTTGTCGAATGGTGATTTCTCTGTATTTATTCGTTTAGGTTCTGACTATAAGAATAATTATTATGAGTATGAGGTGCCTTTGGATCTGACTCCCCATAGTACTATTCTTTATAATACGAACAATAGTGCGGATCAAGAAAAAGTATGGCCTTTAAATAATACCTTGAATTTTAAACTGGAGACTCTAACCGACTTGAAGTTGGAGCGAAATAAATTGAAACGTCAAGGACAGGGAAATATAAGCTACCAAAAGGTTTATTCGAAAAATGATCCGGATAATACGCGTAATAAAATCAGTATCATCGGTAACCCTAGCTTAGCGGAGGTGAAAGTGATCATGATCGGCGTACGTAATAATACGGGTGATATCAAGAGCGGTGAGGTTTGGGTAAACGAACTTCGTATGACCGATTTCGACGAGAAAGGCGGTTGGGCCGCTAATGCGAATCTGAACGTCGCTTTATCCGATTTGGGTACGGTCAATGTAAGTGGACGAATGGAAACCGCTGGTTTCGGTGCGTTGGATCAGTCGCTGGCCGAACGTCGGATGGATGATTATTCGCAATATAGTGTGGCGACCTCGATTGAGTTGGGTAAGTTGTTCCCTGAGAAAGCAAAGGTTAGCATACCTTTTTACTATGCTTATTCGAAAGAGACTACAACTCCTGAGTATGATCCGTTGAATGAGGATATTAAGCTTTCGGACGCTTTGGATGCGGTAGAGACCCAAGCCGAGAAAGACTCCATCAAGAGTTATTCTTTGAATCAGACCACTATTAAGAGCGTCTCTTTCAATAACGTAAAGGTAGATATCCGTAGCAAGAACCCGATGCCGTATGATCCGGCGAACTTCTCGTTAGGTTACTCTTATAGCCAGAACAGTAAGAAGAACCCGGAGACCGAATATGAGACAACCAAGGATTACCGGGGTAATTTCGCTTATAATTATACGCCTTACGTGAAACCGTTCCGACCCTTCGAGAAGCTGAAGAAGAATAATGGATATACGAAATATATCAAGCAATTCGGACTGAATTACGTTCCGTCGAATATTAGTTTCCAGACGGCGATGATGCGGAATTACTATGAGATTAAGCTAAGGGATTTGACAAGTTCTACGGATGGAGGTAACCAGTTGCTCTCATTCAGTCACAATTTCTTGTGGGACCGTGCCTTCAGTTTGCGTTGGGACTTTACGAATAATCTGAGCATGACGTTTACTTCCGGTACGAATGCCCGTATCGAGGAACCGAATGTTCAAGTGAATAAGAAATTGAATCCGGATGATTATCAGGTATGGAAGGATTCCGTGAAGCAAAGTATCCGTGATTTGGGTACTCCTTTGAAATATGACCAAACGTTTAATGTCACTTGGAATATGCCATTGCAATTCATACCGGCATTAGACTGGGTAAATAGTTCATTGACTTATAATGCCACGTACAACTGGGATCGTGGAGCCAATGTCGCTAGTATTGAGTTGGAACAGGGTAATATAATAAAGAACCAACGTCAATTTGACTGGCAGGGTAGTTTCAATTTGCAGTCATTGTACAATAAGAATAAATATCTGAAGAAGATCAACCAGAAATTTATGGCCTCTTCCCGGGTAAGCGCTCGTCAACCGGAGAAAAAGAAGAAAGAGGTGAAACTAGAGAAAGAGATTCAATTGAGCCCGGATAGTGGAACGATCGTGCAGCATGGAATGTTTACGAAGAAGGTTCGTATCACGGCACGTGGAGCGGATGGGAAGGTCTATTCAATTAAATATAAGCCGATCAATTATGCCCAAGTCATGATCTTGAATAAAGATACGGCTCATTTGAAGCTGACAATTGTGCCTGGTCCTCAGCCTTTGGAGGGAACTTTAACAAAAGTAGCTGAATATAGTAGCCGTTTCTTGATGATGGTACGTCGGGTAAACATACAATATTCGTTGGTAGACGGTATGATGTTGAGTGGTTACGCTCCGGAGGTTGGTGATATGTTCGGGCAACGGCGTACAGGAACTTTGGCTCCGGGACTCGGTTTTGCCTTTGGAGCGGTAAGAAGGAGCTTTATCGACGAGGCGGACGAGCGGGGCTGGCTGGTAAAGAATGAGAATATGACGACTCCCGCCATGATCAATAGCGCGAAGAATCTTACGATTCGTGCGAATCTAGAACCTATAGCCGGCTTGAAGATTGATTTGAACGCAAACCGGGTAGATACCCGTAGTACCGATATCTATTATATGCAAGACGGTATGCCCGAGCAGATGGGAGGTAGCTTTACGATGACGACGATTGCCTTGGGTAGCGCTTTCGGCGGTAGCGGAAACGCTAATAACGGTTATTCCTCGAAAGCGTTCGATAAATTTATCGCTCACCGTAGCGTGATCGCCCAGCGCTTAGCGGATACATATTCCGGTACGGTTTATCCGAGTTCCGGTTTTATGGCGGGGCATGCTTTAGCCGGAAAACCTTATGATCCAGCCGTAGGGGGAGGTGTAAGTCTGAATTCCATGGAGGTATTGGTGCCTGCTTTCTTGGCGGCTTATACAGGCAAGGACCCAAATAAGGTAGGTCTGTCAGCTTTCCCGTCCATTAAGAGTCTGCTACCGAACTGGCGTGTTACGTATGATGGCTTGATCCGTATACCGGTTATCCGCAAATACTTTAAGAGCATGATGTTGAGTCATCAATATCGTTGTTCCTATAGTGTAGGTGCGTTTTCCTCCTTCTTGGATTGGGTAGATGCCGGGCAGGATGGTTTGGGATATATCCGTGATATCCAAACCGGTAATCCTACGCCATCGTCTCCTTATGATATAGCGGCTGTGAGTATCACGGAAGGATTCAGCCCGTTGTTTGGTGTAGACGCTACTTTATTGAATAATATAACCGGTAAGTTTGAGTTGCGCAAGACTCGTAACTTAAGCCTGAATATTTCCTCTTACCAATTGGTGGAAGCGCTTTCCAACGAATTCGTGATAGGAGTAGGATATAAGTTGACTGAGTTTAACAAGGTGTTGAAAATGAAAAAGACACGGGACTTCAGTAATGATCTTACGATCCGCTTAGATTTCTCTTACCGTAAAATGCAATCGTTGATCCGTAAGATAGAGGATCAGTTTACGCAGGCTACCAGCGGGAATATCGCCAAGACCATCCAGTTCTCTGCGGATTACGGGTTAAGTCGTGCCTTGACATTGAGAGCGTTCTATGATTTACAGATCAATGAGCCGATCGTGTCCACATCTTCTTACCCGACATCGAACTCGAACTATGGTATTAGTTTACGGTTCTCCTTAGCGCAATAAAAAGAGTATAGTCTATTTACAGGACTTCTTGGTCTGTTTTTAAATACCTGTCTAGCGGTATGGAATAAACCTTTATATTTGTGCGAAATATAATTTGGATATGAAGAATACTTACAAATTGATATTATTTCTTCTCTTGATAACCCAAGCCTCTTTCGGCCAAGACGTGAAAGGGTATATTAAGGATGCGGAGAGCAAGGAAGCTTTAGCCGGGGTAAACGTTTTTTATAAGGACAAAGGGGGTACGAGAGGAACTGTGTCTGATATAAACGGTTATTATGAGCTGAAAGTGACGGATGGCGACGCTGTATTGACTTTTAGCTATCTGGGATATGAAACGTTGAGCGTTCCCGTGAAAGTAGATCCGGGAGAGTTCTTGACACGTGACGTATCCTTACGAACAAGCTCAAACATGATGGACGAGGTCGTCGTGAGCGTCGGGCGTTATGAGCAAAAGCTAAGCGATATTACCGTCTCTATGGAATTATTGAAAGCGAAAGATATCACTCGTCAGTCTCCGAAAGATTTAACGGATGTACTGAAGAATATCTCCGGAGTGGACGTAACGGACCGGCAACCTTCCGTACGCGGTGGTACGGGATGGACCTATGGCGTGGGTAGCCGTTGCTTGATTCTGGTGGACGGAATGTCGGTGCTAACTCCGGGTTCCGGCGAGATAAACTGGAATATGATCCCGATGGAGAACGTCGATCAAGTAGAGGTACTGAAAGGGGCCTCTTCCGTATTATATGGCTCTTCTGCGTTGAATGGTCTGATCCATGTGAAAACGAAACGCCCCGGATTAGATCCGGTAACACAGGTGAACGTACAAGGAGGATTGTATGGGAAGCCACGCCAAGACGGGACGCCTTTATATGGAGGGTTGGATCTCTCTCATTCCCGTAGGATCAAGAATTTTGATTTGACAGTGGGGGCTAATACATTCTTGGACGACGGGTATCGGCAGGATAATTACAACCGCCGTGTCCGGGTCGGTGGGAATCTTACGTATCACGATCCCCGGGTACAAGGGTTGAACTATGGTGTGAACGTGAATTACTTGTATAACGATTATACAGGTTTCTTTATCTGGCGTTCTCCGGAGGAACCCTATATTCAATCTCCGCTGGCGAATATGGGACGCCGTGAGAATACATTTTATATAGATCCCTTCTTGAATTATACGAATTCGGAAAAAGGGACGACTCATCGTTTCAAGGGGCGTTTCTTCCATCGGGGAAGCCGTATCATCACGCATACCACGGATAAGTCTCTTTTTGACATAACGAATAATATGGGTTTTGATATCTCATCTGTTCCGGAGATTATCAATATGGCGCAAAACTGGCAAACCGAGTTATTGCCGACCTTCTTACCGTATTTGCCGGAGGTGATGAACGGGAAGGTGAGCGGATTGATGGGTGAATTGGGCAAGCTGGGAAATCATTTTTTCCCGACAGCTACCTCGGCGGATTATATGGACTTGATTTCTTGGGTGATGGGACGTACTCCGCTACCCGATAAGAATAACGTAGGGGCTTGGTTGGTAGATGCCATGAAGCCGGTGGAGAAAAAGGCGCCGGAGGCTACGGATCATACTTATTCCTATAATCTGGATTACCAATTCAGCAAGAAGTTCGATCATTCACAACTCACGGTTGGAGGTACTTATGAGCGTATTCATGCGGATTCGAAAGTGACCGGGCAGCATAGTAGCGATAATGTGGCTACCTTCCTGCAATATGATCATAAATTTATCGATCGTTTGAACGTCTCGGTCGGTGTTCGTCTGGAGTATTACCGGGTCGATGATTTCTACAGGGAAGCGGAGACGAAGATTTTCGGGGCGAAGGTTCCGATAAAACCTGTTTTCCGTGGAGGCTTGAATTATGAGTTGGGTGAGTATAGTTTTATCCGGGCATCTTTCGGACAGGGATACCGTTATCCATCCGTTACGGAGAAGTTTATCCTGAAGGATATCGGAGGTGTGGGAGCTTTCCCGAACGCTGAATTGAAAGCGGAGCAAGGTTATAATGCCGAACTTGGTTTCAAGCAAGGTTATAAGTTCGGCAATTTGAAAGGCTTTATCGATGTGGCCGGCTTTTATACCCGTTACAAGGATATGATCGAGTTCCGTTTCGGCCTGTTTAATAATAAGACCTTCGATTATATCGATGGGCTTTCCAAGTTGTTCAATGCGTTCTCTAGCGGCGACGGCTTAGGAATCGGCGCTCAGTTCACGAACGTAGGCCGGGCGGAGATTTATGGGGTAGACTTGTCTACCTCGGGTGTGTATGAGTTTAACCGTGATACTCGTCTGGCATATACTTTGGGGTATGTTTATACGAATCCGATCGATATGGACGTGGATTCACGGAACGCGGAGGAGGAAGCGAATGATGACTTAATGGCGATGCGTTCGAAATCGAATGACAGCAAGTATTTAAAATATCGCCAGAAACATTCCGTAAAGGGGGTATTCGATCTGGAATGGAAACGGTTTAATATCGGAACGAATATGTCATGGAAAAGCAAGACATTGGCGGTCGATTATTTTATGGTCGATGAGCGTATGAAGGCGGAGCCTAACCTGATGGATTATATGCGTTCGATGCTATTCGGAAACTTACATGATTATTGGGCAGAGAACAATAAAGGATATTTCGTCATGGATATGCGTGTCGGGATGAAAGTGACGAAGAATATCCATGTACAAGGACTGGTGAACAACCTCTTAAACAAGCGCTATAGCGCTCGCCCGATGGATGTCGGCGCACCCCGGACTTTCATCCTGCAAGTGGGAGCCAATTTCTGACAATTCACCCAGTTGTAGAGACGGAGCGTGCTCCGTCTCATCCCCTCACAACATATGATAACTTTTCAACTCATTTCGTAAACGAATCGCTTGATTGTCCGTCACCTTATCCATCAGTTTCCAGAACCTTTCGCTATGGTTCATCTCTATCGTATGGCAAAGCTCATGCAATAATACATAATTCACCAAATGCCAAGGAAGAAGCATTAATGATTGCGAGAGATTAATGCTCTTCTTCATTGTACAACTTCCCCAATGCGTTTTGCTATTATTGATTTTCACCCCGGTCAACATAAATCCATGTTGCCTTGCCAATAGCGTGATACGTTCCGGCAACAACCGTTTCGCCTCGTGGCGGAGCGCCTTCTCCAGCATGGATTTCAGTAAGGATTGCACCTCTTCCTCTTCGAAACGAGTCTCATTCGGACAAGCGATATGCAGTACCCCATCCTCCAATCTCATGTAGAAATTACTTCGCTCGGTGCGGAAGATATGCAAGCGGAATGTCGTAGCCTGTAACTCCGATCTTTCGTCGAGCAGGGGCCGGGCCGGATACTTCTGGAGCGCTTTTACCAGCCGGGCCTTGTTCTCCATGATAAAAGCGATCATACGTTTCTCGTCTCCCCCGGGTGGCATCGTGGCGGTTATCTTTCCTTTTGATATCTTGAGCGTGTATCGAGTGGCCCGGGGAGTGGTACGGAGCGTTATGACTCCCAAATCCTTGTCTTGTATATCCTTTTCCATTCCTGCCACAAAAGTAATACATTGAGAGAAACAATAATACGATGGAATTGATTATCTTCGCGATCGTAAAGGTTAAAAACATAATCAATATAATAAATTAGCAATCATGAGCAAAAAAGCACTTTTAATTATCTGTGATGGTTGGGGAATTGGTGACAAAGGTAAAGACGACGTGATCTTTAACACGCCGACTCCATATTGGGACGAGTTATTGAAAACTTATCCAGCCTCACAGTTGCAGGCTTCTGGCGAGAACGTTGGTTTGCCTGACGGACAAATGGGTAACTCTGAGGTGGGCCACTTGAACATCGGTGCTGGCCGTATCGTTTACCAAGATTTGGTGAAGATCAACATCGCTTGCCGCGAGAATACGATCATGGAGAACCCGGAGATCAAACGTGCTTATGGCTATGCGAAAGAGAATAATAAGCAGATCCACTTCATGGGCTTGGTTTCCGATGGTGGTGTACATAGCTCTTTGGAGCATTTAATGAAACTGACGGATATCGCCAAGGAATACGGAATCAGCAAGGCTTATGTACATTGCTTCATGGATGGCCGTGATACGGACCCGAAGAGTGGTAAAGGCTTTATCGAGACGTTGGAGAATCATCTGAAGACTACCGGCGGTAAGATCGCTTCTATCATCGGACGTTATTACGCTATGGACCGTGACAAACGTTGGGAACGTGTGAAAGAGGCTTACGACTTATTGGTCGAAGGTAAGGGTAAGCAAGCCGAGTGCATGGTAAAAGCGATGGAAGAGTCGTACGCCGAGGGTGTAACGGACGAGTTCATCAAGCCGATCGTTCACGTTGAGAACGGAAAGCCGGTTGCTGTTATCGAGGAAGGCGATGTCGTGATCTTCTTCAACTATCGTAACGACCGTGCGAAAGAGCTTACGGTTGTATTGACTCAGCAAGATATGCCGGAGGCTGGTATGCATACGATCCCGGGCTTGCAATATTTCTGTATGACTCCGTACGACGCTAGCTTCAAGGGTGTTCATATCTTGTTCGACAAAGAGAACGTAAATAATACGCTGGGTGAGTTCTTGGCAAACGTAGGTAAGACTCAGTTGCATATCGCCGAGACAGAGAAATACGCTCACGTGACTTTCTTCTTCAACGGTGGCCGCGAGACTCCGTTCGATAGCGAGGAGCGTATCTTGGTCCCTTCTCCTAAAGTGGCTACTTACGACTTAAAACCGGAAATGAGCGCTTTCGAGGTGAAAGATAAATTGGTGGACGCTATCAATACGAAGAAATTCGATTTCATCGTAGTGAACTACGCCAACGGTGATATGGTAGGCCATACGGGTATCTACAAAGCGATCGAGAAAGCGGTCGTAACGATCGACGCTTGCTTGCACGATACGGTTGAGGCCGCTAAAGCCAACGACTATGAGGTAATCATCATTGCTGACCATGGTAATGCGGATCACGCCTTGAACGAGGATGGCACTCCGAATACGGCTCACTCCTTGAACCCTGTTCCATTCGTTTATGTGACAGCCAACAAGGACGCTAAAGTAGAGGATGGTATCTTGGCCGATGTGGCTCCTTCAATCCTTCACATCTTGGGCTTGAAACAGCCGAAGGAGATGACTGGTAAGTCATTGATTAAATAAGAGCTAGGCGCATCTTATGATCCAGATAGATGACACTTTAGTAAGTCTTGACGTTATCGAGCGTTATTTTTTATGTGATCTTTCCAAATGTAAGGGGGTATGCTGCGTGGAAGGAGATTCCGGCGCTCCATTAGAGGATTCGGAGTTGGCGAAGCTCCAGAAAGTATTGCCCATTATTTGGGATGATTTATCCCCGAAAGCTCAAGAGGTCATTCATAAGCAAGGCGTAGCTTATATCGATGAGGAAGGCGATACGGTTACCTCTATCGTGAACGGCAAAGATTGTGTCTTTACCTGTTACGACGCCGATGGTACTTGTAAATGCGCTATCGAGAAAGCATACCGGGAAGGTAAGACGGATTTCTATAAGCCTGTTTCTTGCCATCTTTACCCGATACGTGTCACTCAGTATCGGGATTTCAAGGCCGTGAACTATCATCGCTGGAGCGTTTGTAAGGCAGCGGAGATCTTAGGAAAGAAAGAGCAATTACCGGTTTATAAGTTCCTCAAGGAGCCCTTGATCCGTAAGTTCGGCCAGGCTTGGTATAAGGCCTTGGAAGAGTGTGCGGAGGAATGGAAGAAGCAGCGTGAGGAGTAGCTTTTAGATCGTTTATAAATATAAAAAATCCCTTCAGTCTCTTCCTTTGATAACTATACGTTAAAAACGGATGGAGGCTGAAGGGATTTTGTTTTATAGTCGCTCTATTTCCTCAAGGGAAAGGCCGGTGCATTTTTGGATGATAAGAGGGGTTATTCCCTCGGCTTTCATATTACGTGCCGTAGATTCTTTTCCTTTTTGCAATCCTTCTTGCAATCCTTCTTCCATTCCTTTTTTCATGCCTTTCTCAACGGCGAAATCCAAGGTGTTATAATAATCATTATACATCTTCCACTCCGCCTCGTACTGCGCCCGTTGTTTGGGGGTGAGGTTCGCCATGGATCCGATGCGTTCCAACCGTTCGAATATGGCCTTGCGTGCCTTGAAAGGCATTCTGTCTAATGTATCCATATGCTTTAGTACATAAATCCAACGTTCAAAATCTGTCTCGCATTCTTCCTCCTCTTTGCTGAATCGAGGAAGCTCAATATAGATTTGGCGGAACTTGGGGTTGAATACCTGTCCGTTCTCCCGGTCCGCCAATATGATGTCCCTTCGGAATTTTCCCTCCTTCCCGTTTTTGTCTGACCCGTTCTCTTCGTCGAGCGTGAAGTTCAAGAAGAATACTCCGTACACGGCCGCCAGCTCATAGTCCCATGTTCCCTTTATACCCTGTTCCACCACCGAGTGCGAGAGGTAGTATAAGGCCCTGTCCTTGAAGTGGGGCTGTTCCCTGTTCTGCATCTCGATTATGATCCGTTCGCCCTTGTCGGTCTCGCAATGGATATCGAAGATGACTTTCCTTCCTTGCTCTGTCTCGGGCAATCGCTCATTGTTCATGATCCTCAGGTCCATGATCGTATGCTCCCCTTCGAGGAGGTCATTCAGGAACTCGATTAGTATGTCCTTGTCCATTTCCCTACCGAATATGTGCTTGAAGCCGAAATCGGTGAAGGGGTTGATAAATTTTCCCATAGTGTTTATAGGTTTTAGTGATTAATAGGATATAGATGGCTCTTTTCCATCTTTGGCGATAAAGATACGATTTTTATTATATGGGGCATTCATTTAGGCTTTAAAAAAACACGAACGTCTTTTTTCGGAAACACCTTGTGTAGTTTGAGTGAAGACGAGATATAGTGAACGCATAAAGGATACAGCCTTAAAGCTAAAG
Source organism: Parabacteroides sp. Y3-G-102 (assembly GCF_023656845.1). Lineage (NCBI taxonomy): Bacteria > Pseudomonadati > Bacteroidota > Bacteroidia > Bacteroidales > Tannerellaceae > Parabacteroides > Parabacteroides sp. Y3-G-102. Next base: position 121,595 of record NZ_JAMOKU010000003.1, read on the forward strand.
GTGGGTTAATGAGGCTTTCCGCGTCAAATGTAAGCCAGAGCTTATTTTAAATGCGGGAAACATGTGCCTGTACAGGCCTTGATAACCAATAAACGGGCCCTCTCATTGGCTGTTGAAGTGAATAACTAATCACTTGGAAAGCCTCTTTATACCGGAATCAACAATGTCTTCTCAGTGGCTTTGGGATGCGGTTCAGTTATCCTGCGGGGCTTTTCTATGTCGATTATTCTGTTATAGCCCTTGCGGATGGATGGTAAGCGAAGCGGCGATAATCATGACAGTTTGTGCGAAACAAGGCTGTTTGTTTGACATACCTCTTCTTTGGAGAAGTCTAACCAGAGAGAAGAAATAGGTGAAAAGGGCCTTTTTGTCTCTTATTTATAGGTAAAAGGTCGCTTTTCCGGTGAGAAAGGTGGTGTTTGCCCACGCGAATATATGCGTTAGCCGACGCAACCGTATGTTTTAGCCGACATAACCGTATGTATTAGGTGATACATACGGTAGTAATCCCTATCGCATACGATAGAAATAGCCTTCACATACGGATGAATTATAGGTTTTAGCCTTAAGAATATGAATTAGGATGAATAATTTTCGCCAGAATGAAAGGGCGTATTCCGTTATCTTATTATGGAATAACTACTTGCGAATATTTTTTCTCGTTTTACGGAACTATATGTATAATCTCCCGGAAAATTCGATTCTCAAGGGCTTTAATTTACAAAGTGTCATAATGACAATCCGTAAATTCCGGATGACTTGTTTAATATAATATTAATGTACGCCTGTACATTATTAATGCTATACTATAAAAGTTGATGAATAATAGATTGAAATGATATCTGGAGTATGGAAACGACTAGTTTAAACGAACGATTCTTTTAGTCATTTGCAAAGGTACGCGTTTCTTCGATACTTGCAACCCTTCCGGGCTATTTTTTTACAGCTTATTCTCTTTCTTATCAATAGGATAGGTTATCCTTTACGAAACAAGCGATTCCTTCAACAAACCTTTCTATTTACCCCTTATAAAACGCAAGATTAAAACCTTCGTTTAAACTAGTCGTTTTTGAATGACAAAGCAATCGATACGATAACGTAATGAGCTGATTATCTTAATAAACACTAGTATTAATATTAATTTTAGAATTATGAACAAAAAGTTTTCTACTCTTTTGGCTGGTGCTGCGCTTCTGGGTGCGGTGACGGCTAATGCGGGAGGACCCGTGAAGACTGTCGCTGCTGATGGTTTATATCAGTTGGCGGTTGATGTCACTGGGGCAACTACTGGCACAGACAAGGTCCTTACAATGGACAAGGACGGCAAGCTTCTTCCGTTGACGTATAATCAGATTGCTGCAAATCCCGACACTCTTGCGTATTCCTTGTGGTGTGTTGAGGTAACTGCTGAGGGTTATGGAAAAGCTCCTGTCTACAACTTCACGAATAAGGCTACAGGTCAGCGTTTGGATGTTGCGTATGCCGGTACAGCGCTGAATGGTGCGGCTAAACCTGCTTCGGGTGCTACATATGCTGCAACTGGTGCTGTCGTAGGTGGTGAGATGCAAGATTGGGCTTTCTCTGCGACTTATAAGGATGCGATGAACCCTGCTACTTTGTATTCTTATTTCCACGCAGATTCAGTGGTTGGTCTTAAGCTTAATACATCAAATGTATTCGTGTTAGGAAAAGCGACTGCTACAACTGCTCAAGCAGATGCTCAAACTGGTTCTGTATTTACTAAATTCACTTTGGTAGAACCGGATTCAATCGTAATGAACGCGAATGCTGTTAATACAATCTTCGGAACTCAAACCGCTGATAAGGGTGTTAAGCTGACATTCGTTGACGACAAGAATAACACTACTTTGAAGAATTATTTCACGGACGACGCTAAGTTCTTCGCTGTAGATGCAGAGGATAACGGTACGGTAGACCCTTCTTGGTTGCGTATCATTACAGGTAAGAAAGCTGATTCTACTTTCGTTTATGTAGATACTGCTTATGTAAATGAGAATGGTGCTCGTTTCTTAGGTTTCAACACAAAACAACTTACTTATGCTAAATTGAACGCAGCTGGAACGACGAAGCATACAGTAGCTGATACATTGGGCACAGCTTTGAAAGATCAATCTAAGTTCCGTTTCGTTTACTTCCCTGCAAAAGATAGCTTGGTTATTCAGGTTAAGCAAGTTACTTATACGAAGGATGGCAAGAACGGTAAGTTTGGTGCGGCTATTGCAGCTAATACTGCGGAAATCATTAAGTTAAAAGCCGATGGTACGTTTGACAGTACTAATTCTGTTAATGCTACCAATGCGGATGTTGATCAATATGGAAAAGCAAACTACGTAACTGTTCAAGACTTGGTTAAGGCTGACCAAATCCGTATCGCTACGATCTATTTCAAGAAAGAGGTTGAGATCGCTTTGAACTATAAGGGCTGTGGCACTTATACGACAACGAAGACTTCTATCGCTGATGGCGTATATTTGATCAAGAGCGCTAAGACTGGTAAGTATTTGTCAGTCCCTATCCATAACGATACTACTTGGGTTAATAACGTAGAGCAAACGAATACAGCAGAATGGGTGACTTTGGACTTACAGGATGCTAATCATATGCCGGCTTATCAATGGGTTGTATTGAAGGTGAACGCTACGGATAAGAATAATGTTTCTCCGATCAATGCTTGGAACCGTGAGTATTCTCCAGCAGTTACTTATTCTGGTATTCAGTTGAATAAGAATGTAGGTGCTAAATATTACTATGCTTCAAACTTCGCTGGAGATTCTTTGGAATTTGTACCGGTAGATAAGAAGTACTATAGCGATAAATATCTTGGTTACAAGAATCTGTCTGAAGAAGAGTTGATGATCAACAAGTATACATTCAACTACTGGCATCCATATGCGACAGACAAATACATCGCTGTCGTGAAAGATTCTACGATGACTGTAAAGGATGGTATGACTGCGTTCAAGATCCAGACTAAAGGCAAAGAACATGCTTATGGTTATAATCCTTCCGCTATCAATGGTGACAAGGGCAGAATCCCGGGCTTGGCTCAGTTGGTTAGAAAGATGTACCAGATTTCTTATGATGGAGCGATCTTCGGTAACTACGATGAGGCTAAAGAGAACAAATACACTGTAAGTAAGTTGAATGCATCTTCGGATTCGGTTTACTTCAAGGAGAACAACTGTATTGAGTTGGCGGAAGGTGCTGGCTATAATCATTACTATGCGATCTTGGAGGCTAGTACAAATGGTATCATCCGTAACTATAAGGCTGGTGTTTCTGACTATGACGCTAACGCTTCCTTGAAGGCTCAGACCTTGAAAGAGACAAGAACTTCTGCTTTCTATATCGCTCCGGATCAGACTCCGTTGTATCGTCAGTTCGATAATAAGCTTGTAGGTGAGAATGCTGATAACTCAACAGATAGCTTGTATTTCGTTGAGTCTATTCGTCAGGAATACTTGATGGATGAGTGGAACCCGAACTTGACTACGGAGACTGTTGATTACGCTGGTATCTGGAATAAAGATAAAGCAAATGGTAAATTGGCCTTCCGTATCGATACCGCTTGGTTGACTCGTGGCGCAGGTAAGGTTAAACCTCAATACTTGGTTTCTGCTTATCGTGAGTTGATCGAGGGTGAGAAGATCATTCCTTGTACGGAGACTACAAATAATCACATCACTGCTGACGGTAAAGTTACAGACGATCCATATCAATGTGTACATGCCGTTCATGTGAAGACTCCGGCTTTCATCTATGGTAAGTATTTGGTTAACTTCTCTGACTCAGCTAAAGCAAACATCGCTGCTTCTGTTAACCCGTATTTGTTCAATACCAAGGCTGTTTCTAACAGTAGCTATACTCGCGTAGGTTTCGTTCCTGCCGTTCAATACGGTGATACTTTGTTTGTTTTGACAGGCAAATACAAAGGTATGACTGCTGAGCAATTGAAGAACGAGGGTATCGAGGCGATCAGCGCAGACTACCACAAGAACTACGCTAGCTTCATCAACGTATTGACAGGTGACAAGCATAAGAATGTAACTTGGTCATTCCGTTATGTAAATCCTGATTTGGCTGCTATCGCTTATGTAGATGGTAAAGAGGGTGAGAACAACTCATTCTTGATCGAGTCTAACGTATATGGCGCAACTGATACTCAATATCAGACCGTAGCTGGTGACGCTTCTCGTGCAATCGCTCCTAAAAATGCTGCCGCTTGGTTGAAGATGCATAATGGATGTTTAGTATTGACCGACAAGGCCGCTACATTCGAGGCTGCTAAGACTGGTGGTGACGGTGCATTGGTATTCAACGCATACCAGAAGACAGACGCTGAGGATATGGTAACTTCTAACGATGAAGTTTCTGTAGAAGGCGTATCTGTAGTAGCTGGTAACGGTACTGTAACTGTTCAAGGTGCCGCTGGCAAGTCTGTAGTTATCACTAACATCTTAGGTAAGGTTGTCGCTGAGACAGTTCTTACTTCTGATAACGCTACAATCTCCGTACCTGCTGGTATCGTAGCAGTAGCTGTTGATGGTGAAGAGGCTGTTAAGACAGTCGTTAAATAAGATAAGCCGTATAGCTTAAAATAATAGAGGCGGGGAGACCCGCCTTTATGTAATATATATAATTAAATAACTATGCCACAATAAAAAAGTATCCCGTGACGGGTGAACACGTGGCATATTAATACTAAAGTAATTAAAAGTTCTTCCGCAGGTATCCTCGTGAGAAGAGAGAGCGGATCAAAAAACAAGCCCCGTGGGATTTATCCTATGGGGCTTTTATTTATCGTATCGCCACCTTGCGTACCGTATCGCCAATGCGGATGATATAATATCCCTTTGCGATATCTACGACATATTCGGCGGTGGACTGCTTGACTTCGATTTCTTTCACCTTGATGCCTACGACACTGTAGATTTCCAAGATACTCCCGACAGGAGCGTTCTCTACCTTGATGCGATTCTCGTAGGCCGTGATTTCGATAGGAGAGGGATCTTCTTGCCTAGAAGCAAATGTCTTGACTCCCGATTTATTAGCTTGCGCGTAAACCGGATAACTTGCGGAGAATGCAAGTGCCAAAGCGATGATATGTATAAGCTTCATTTACTTGTCCCTAAATTCGTACAAATGTAGAAAGTTTTCTGCATATTAGAAAGTAATTAGCTTTATTTCGTAAAACGGATGTATGATTATACGCTAAGCCTCATACCTTCCTCTCCTAAGATCGTGCCGGGAAATATCTTGTCTGCTTCTTTCTTTAACGGTGCCATATCCTCGTAACGAGCCGAGTAATGACCGATAACCAATCGCTTCACTTGGGCTTTATAAGCAATCTCGGCTGCTTGGCGGGCGGTAGAGTGGAAGGTCTCTTTCGCACGTGCGGCGTCACATTCAGCGAAAGTCGCCTCGTGGTATAATAAATCCACCCCTTCAATGATGGGGATTATAGATGGGTGAAAAGCTGTATCCGAGCAATAAGCATACCGTTTGGGAGCGACGGCAGGGCGGGTTAAGCGGGCATTCGGGATTACCTCTCCTTCCGGGGTGACGAAATCAGCGCCCCTTTTGATCTCTTGCATCATACGGACGGGAACTTGATAGAAATCTGTCATCTCCCGGATGATATGCGCTTCTTTGGCTTTCTCGGCGAATAAATAGCCACAACAGGGTATACGGTGCTTTAACGGAATGGAATAAACGCTTAAGGAGCGATCTTCCATAACTAACGAATGAGTTGTCGGATCGATTAGGTTAAAACGGATCTCATAAGGCAACCCTTTGCAAAAGATATCAAGTATCGGACGCATATAGCTCTCGATCTCTTTCGGCCCATGAATAACAAGTTCTCCATTACGTCCCAGCATACCTAATGTAGAAATCAATCCCGGTAGCCCGAAGCAATGATCTCCGTGTAGGTGGGAGATGAAGATATGATTTAAACGGCTGAATTTTATACGCATACGACGCATTTGCACTTGCGTGCCTTCCCCGCAGTCGATCATGTATAGTTTATCTCGTAAATCTACTATTTGAGAGGTCGCCAGATGGCGTGTCGTGGGCAATGCGGAACCGCATCCCAATATGTTTATATCAAAATCAGCCATTTGTTGTCTATGGGAATAATTGAGTGCAAAGATAATACAAAAGCATTTCTGTTCTGTGAAAAATAACAAAAAAACAAAGTGTAATGTATGCAGGATGAGGTGGATTCCATATATTTGTTTGCTGTCCTTCGGGAAAGCGAATATACAGTCGGTAAATAGACTTAAGATATTTTTTTCTAAGCCTTAACTAACTTTTTCTTTTTGTTTAAAACGGTTAAATGTAGAAACGGCCAAGCGTGAGCTTCGCCGTTTCCTTTTTTTATTGTTATTTTGAAATCTAAATACCTATATCTAATAAATTATGTCATTTAACAATCTACGATTATGAACAAGAATTTTATCTCTGTTTTTCTTCTGATGCTCGCTATGGGCGTATCTGTTATGGCCCAGAGTTATGAGGAAGATTTGGCTTTTTTTAAGGAACGAGTAAAGACTTTAGGCTCGGATGAGTTCGGAGGGCGTAAGCCTTTGACCGAGTATGAGACGAAAACAATCCATTACATCGCTGATGAATTTAAGAAACTAGGTCTTCAGCCTGCTAATGGCGATAGTTATTTCCAGCCGGTGAAGGAAATATCTACTTTTACCCGTCCGGTAAAGAATAAGATCACGGTGAAATGCGCGAAAGGCTCTATGGATTTGAAGTTCTCGGATGATATTGTCGTTTGGACGAACCGGGGGACTGAAAAGGTAGTTATTCCTACTACGGATTATGTGTTCTGTGGGTTTGGTATTAATGCGCCGGAATATGGTTGGAACGATTATGCGAATGTAGACGTGAAGGGGAAAATCGTTATCGCTATGGTGAATGATCCCGGTTTTTATGATACGTCTTTGTTTCGCGGAAAGAACATGACCTATTATGGTCGTTGGACTTATAAGTTCGAGGAGGCGCAACGCCAAGGTGCTGCAGGTTTATTGGTTCTTCATAACGAGGCGGCCGCTTCGTATGGTTGGAAGGTCTGTCAGGCTTCTCACGTGCAGACAAATATCGCTCTTTGCTCGGAGACAATGAATGCGGAAGCTTTGGGCATGAAGGGATGGCTCTCGGAGGAGGCTTGCAAGAAAATGTTCGCCCTTAGCGGATTGAATTTTGATGAGACGATTGCCGCGGCGAAGAAACCGGGTTTCAAGAGTTTTACGATGAAGGCGAAGAGTAAGGTTATATTAAATGTAAAGATGACCGTAGGCGAGTCTCATAATGTGGCGGCTGTTTTACCGGGCACGGACTTGAAAGATGAATACTTGGTTTTTACCGCTCATTGGGATCATTTTGGGATCGGTACTCCGATAGATGGGGATAGTATCTATAATGGCGCTAGTGATAATGCTTCGGGTGTGGCTACCTTAATGCTATTAGCTAAGAAATATCAATCATTGCCTGTTCGTCCTCGTCGCTCTATCGTATTCGTGGCGGTGACTTCCGAGGAATGTGGCTTATTAGGTTCTCAGTACTATTGTGAGCATCCTTTGTTCCCGTTATCTAAAACAGCTATTAACTTGAATTTTGACGGCACTGCTCCGCGTGAGCGTACCCATGATGTTTCTCTCCGGGCAGCGGGCAAGACGGATACAGATGCCTTGGTGATCGCTATGGCCTCGGCACAAGGGCGGACCGTGAAGGTTATCACCGAAGATCCTGCGGGTGGTTATTTCCGTTCCGATCATTTTAATTTCGTGAAAAAAGGCGTACCTACGATTTTAGTTGGTGGCGGTAAGGATTACGTGGATAAAGCACGCCATGAGGCTAAACCGAAAGTTTACCGGTATCACCAACCGAATGATGAGTATGATGAATCTTGGTGGGATTTTGATGGGGCTATGGAAGATATGAACTTAATGTTTAGTATCGGTTTAGTTATCGCCAACAATGATGAGATGCCTAAGTGGACAAAAGAGGCGGACTTCCAAAGGCAATAAATTAATGTGCCAATGTAGCAATATGCCAATATGCTAATGTGTCAATTAAGATACTATCACTTGCATTCTCACTGGCACATTGACATATTGGCACATTGGCATATTATTTAATTTGCACATTATTTAATAGGTATGACCTCCTTCTTGCATTTCCTTACTATTGATCTTATGTAGATCAAGCGCTCTCCAAGCATAGAAAATGTAGGCTAATACGAATGGGACGAGAATAGATACATAGCTCATTACTTTCAACGTGAATGGGCTTGAGCAACTATTCTGGATCGTCAATGAACTTTGTAGATCCGCCAAAGATGGGTAGTAAGCCGTATTATTCCATCCTGCGCAAAGTAATAAAGCTAATACGGTCAAGACAGTCCCTGCTCCCGCGAACCAGATGCCTTTTCTCCAAGTCTTCGAGAATATCGTTTTCCCTATGCCGAATAACACGCCAACCACGCCAATCAATAATACAGCTAACACGATTGGCATCTTGATCAGGTTCATAAAATACTTATACGGTTGCATAAATACTTCTCCGGTATCCGGATTTACGGCAAAACCGTCCACCAACAATAAACGGATCAAGAATGTCAAGAAAAAGACGAGGAACAAGATTGTCTCCGGTATCAATTGTTTCCGGCTTTTAGCGACAATCTCTGGATCATCGATATTGTTGATAAAATAGAGTAGGGCCAGAGCTCGTGCCAAGAAGAAAACTGCCAGTCCTAGGCACAAATTCCAAAATACCAAAGCCGCCTCTAATCCATGCCAAGGATTGGCCCACGTGGAAATGACGGGCATGGCTACATCAGTCAACTGTTCTTTGTTAACAATAAATTCGGCGCCGTTAAAGAAGGTCGCTACAGCGGTTCCGAGTAAGATCGGACCTGCTATACCATTGATCATAAGAAATACTTGATACGTCTTTTTCCCGAGTAAGTTGCCTTTTTTCGCTTGATACTCGTAAGATACAGCTTGTATCACGAAGCAAAGTAAGATCAGCATCCATACCCAATAGGCTCCGCCGAAGCTTGTGGAATAAAATAAAGGGAAAGAGGCGAAGAAAGCACCTCCGAAAGTGACCAACGTAGTGAAAGTAAACTCCCACTTACGCCCGGTCGAGTTCAATAACATTTTTTGCTGTATCTCCGTCTTGCCGATAGTGAAGAGTAGAGATTGGCCTCCTTGTACAAAAAGAAGGAATACTAATAGCGCTCCCAGTAGAGATACCAGAAACCACCAGTAATGTTGTAACAATATATATGTACTATCCATAGGACTTTCTAATTAAGAATTGATATTTGAAAATTGAAAATTAGTGGGCGGCAGCTTCCGGCCCTTTCTTGATGGCCTTAACCATGATTCCAATCTCTGCGATCAGCAGGATCGTAAATAAGATAAGGAACAGGTAGAAAGTGGTCTGTACCGAGGACGGGTTTAACTTGGATATCGAAGCGCTGGTCGGCAAGATATCCTGTATAGCCCAAGGCTGACGTCCTACCTCCGCTACGATCCAACCGGCTTGTCCCGCTATATATCCTAAAGGTATAGACCATAGGCCCACGTATTGCAACCAACGTGTATTAGCGATTTTCCCTTTTTTATCCCATATCAACGTAATAATGAATAGTAAGATGAAGAAACAACCAAGGATCACCATCACACGGAAAGAATAGAATGTCAATCCTACATGCGGGATTAACTCTGCCGGATCCTTAATATAACCATATCCGAAATAGGGGAAATTCTCTTCCAAAGTTACCCTGTATTGCCCGGCGGCTGCGGTATCTTTATCTTTGACCGCTTTACGATAATCAGCTAACGCTTTGATAGCGGCTTTACCTTTCTCAATTTTTTCTTTGGCGGAGAGCGCTACCGTTCCCTTATTGGTCGTATAGCCTCCCTCTATCAAGTTTACGATACCCGGAATGTATGCGTTGATGTCACGTTCTGCTAAGAAGGAGAGGAGCTTGGGGAACTTAATGTCAAAAATAAATGCGTTCTGGTTATCCAGATAACTCGTCTTTGCCGGATTTAAGATGCCGATACCTACGAGTCCTACTCCGTTGCCACCCTCATAAAGACCTTCCATGGCGGCTAGTTTCATCGGCTGCTTTTGAGCGACTTGGTAAGCGGAGCCATCACCCGTCCAGATAATAAGGATGGAGGCTACCAACCCGAATATAGCGCTGACCTTGATACTTGACAAAGCGAATTCGGTATTCCGTTTCTTTAATAAATACCAGCAGCTGATTCCTAGTACGAACAAGGCGCCTACGATCCAACCGGACAATACCGTATGGAAAAACTTATTAATGGCGACAGGCGATAAGGCTACGGCCCAGAAATCGAACATCTCGTTACGGACCGTATCCGGATTGAAATGCATACCGACCGGATATTGCATCCATGCGTTAGCGATCAAGATCCAGAGGGCGGAAAGAGTAGCGCCGATAATCGTCAGCCAAGTGGAGGCGAGATGGAAGCGTTTGCTAACCTTGTCCCAGCCAAAAAACATAACAGCGATAAAAGTAGCTTCCATAAAGAAGGCGAGAATTCCCTCGATAGCCAAAGGTGCCCCGAAGATATCCCCGACAAACCAACTATAGTTAGACCAGTTGGTTCCGAACTCGAACTCGAGGATCAATCCCGTAGCGACACCGATAGCGAAATTGATACCGAATAATTTCATCCAAAATTGGGCGGTCTTTTTCCATGCCTCATTACCTGTCCGATAATAAATCGTCTCCATAATAGCTTGGATGACGCCAAGTCCTAGTGTTAGTGGCACGAAGAGCCAATGATACATGGCCGTAAGGGCAAATTGAGCCCTCGACCAATCGATCAATGAAGTGTCAATGTTTTCAATCATATTTATTAATGTTTTAAGGATTTATTGCCCGTTGTATGAGTTCGTTCGATACGTGGTTCTCCTTCTCACTATCGCTATCGAATTGCCCGAGATAATTAGGAAAGAAGAATAATCTCAAGATAAAAAACATGATAAACAATTTGACTAGAATGATTAGCCAAAGAGTCTTGCCCAGCTTCATCTCCCGGAATCCTTCCAGATAAAAGCGATATATTCGTATGAATGCAGATTCTTTTTTCATATAGTTGTTCTCATTTAAGATAACAGTTGTTAATATGAATATGTTTTCATGTTTTTACAAATATATCCAAACTGCGTTAATAAAATACCCCCAATCCTATAGATAATATTTATGAAATTATAAATAAGATCTATCCTGTCTGTTAAAAAAAACTATTTTAAATAAGAAAGCGGTCTTTTGATCTTGTCAATAATACAGCATTGGCTATATTTGCGACAATTTGTTGCCTGTAAAGGTGTAAGACACATGAAATATCATTGTTAAGTGCTAATCTATAAAAAATTATTACTATGTCAAACATTACTAGAAGATCTTTTCTTCAAAAAGGTACGGCTGCCGCAGCAGCTTTGACTATTGTTCCGAGTGCGGTCCTAGGTAAAACCCATGGTCATATCGCTCCAACTGATAAATTGAATATTGCCGGTGTAGGTATCGGAGGTATGGGTAACGCTAACTTAAAGAACATGGAGACTACCGAGAATATCGTAGCTCTTTGTGATATTGACTGGAAGTATGCGAAACCGGTATTCGACCGTCATCCTCAAGCTAAGAAATACTGGGATTATCGTAAGATGTATGATGAGATGGGTAAATCTATCGACGCTGTGTTGGTAGCTACCGCCGACCATACTCATGCCATGATCACGGCTGACGCTATGACGCTTGGCAAACACGTATACACTCAGAAACCGTTGACTCACTCTGTTTATGAGTCCCGTTTGCTTACGAACTTGGCTAAGAAGTATGACGTAGCTACTCAGATGGGTAACCAAGGTTCTTCATTGGCTGAAGGTGTAGATTTGATCTGCGAATGGATTTGGAATGGTGAGATTGGTGAGGTTACTAAAGTAGAATGCGCTACCAACCGTCCTATTTGGCCGCAAGGTTTGAACGCTCCTGAGAAAGTAGATAAGATTCCTTCTACATTGAATTGGGATTTGTTTACGGGTCCTGCTAAATTGAGACCGTTTAATAAGACATATCATCCTTGGAACTGGCGCGGATGGTGGGATTATGGTACAGGTGCGTTGGGTGATATGGCTTGCCACATCTTGCATCCGGTATTCAAAGGCTTGAATTTAGGCTATCCGACAAGAGTACAAGGTTCTTCTACATTGTTATTACAAGACTGTGCTCCTAACGCTCAGCATGTTAAGTTGGTATTCCCGGCTCGTGATAATATGCCGAAGGTAGCTATGCCGGAGGTTGAAGTTCACTGGTATGATGGTGGTATGATGCCGGATCGTCCAGAAGGATTCCCTCAAGGTAAGGAATTGATGGGTGAAGGTGGTGGATTGTGTATCTTCCACGGTACGAAAGATACATTGATCTGCGGTTGCTACGGTGTTAACCCATGGTTGTTATCTGGTCGTAAACCGAACGTTCCTCAAACATTGCGCCGTGTGAAAGATGCTATGAAGGGTGGTCACGAACAAGACTGGATCCGTGCTTGTAAGGAAAGCGCTGGTAGCCGTGTTCAGACGAAGTCTAACTTCTTGGAGGCTGGTCCGTTCAATGAAATGGTTGTAATGGGTGTATTGGCTGTTCGTTTACAAAGATTGAATAAAGAATTGTTGTGGGATGGTCCTAACATGAGATTTACGAATATCGATCCGAATGATACGATCAAGATTATCCAGAAAGATACCTTCGAGGTTATCGATGGCGACCCGAAATTTAAGACAGTGTGGACGGATCCTATCAACGCTCAAGAATTTGCTGCAGGTTTGATTAAGCACAATTATCGTGACGGTTGGAAGCTGGTAGATATGCCGAGATAATAGTTTTAACTCAATAAATAAAATGAAAAAGTCAGTATTATTAGCAAGTGCTGCTATCATGATGTGTTATTTTACATCTTGTGGTGGTGGAAAGAAAACAGAAGAAGCTCCTGCAGCTGCTGAGACTACAACAGAAGCCGCAGCTCCTGAGTACAAGCTCATGACAGATCTTCCTACTGTAGATATCACGACTTTCCCGAAAGATAAAGAGGGTAGATATGTGATCTTCGATGGTAAGACATTCAATGGCTGGAGAGGTTATGACCGTGCTGACGTTCCGGGTGCTTGGACAATCGAGGACGGAGCGATCAAAATCAATGGCTCTGGTGCTGGTGAGGCTGGTGCTTCCAACGGTGGGGACTTGATCTTCGCTCATAAGTTGGGTAACTTCGAGCTTGAGTTCGAATGGAAAGTAGGTAAAGGCTCTAACTCTGGTGTATTCATCATGATTCAAGAGGTAGAGGGACAACCTTCTTACATCTCTGCTCCTGAGTACCAAGTATTGGATAACGAGAACCACCCCGACGCTAAGTTAGGTAAGGATGGCAACCGTAAATCTTCTTCTTTGTATGACATGATTCCTGCTAAACCGCAGAACGCAAAACCGTTCGGTGAGTGGAACAAGGGTAAGATCATGTGCTATAAGGGTACAGTTGTTCACTATTTGAATAGCGATGAACCTGTTGTTGAGTATCACTTGTGGACTCCGCAGTGGAAAGAAATGTTGGATAACAGCAAATTTAGCAAAGACAAATGGCCGTTGGCTTATGAGTTGTTGTTGAATTGCGGTGGCGCTAACAAAGAAGGTTTCATCGGATTTCAAGACCACGGGGATGATGTTTGGTTCCGTAACATTACTGTTAAAGTTTTGGATTAATCGTATCAAGCACATTTTAGCATAAATAACGCCCGAGGCCTAAATCTATGATTTTAGCTTCGGGTGTTGTGTTTTTAATAATCGACTTTTTCTAAACCAATTTTTTAGGACCAAGAAATGAAAATAGAACAAGGTTACACGAAAGCGCAGATGACTTGGCTGATGATGCTGCGTCTTTTTATAGGTTGGCACTTTATGTATGAAGGCCTAGTAAAAATCATGAACCCAAAATGGACATCTCTACCCTATCTACTCGATTCAAAGGGTCCCGCTGCTTCATTTTTTATCAAATTGACTCAAGACGACAGTTTGATGACAACTATCAACCTCTTGAATGAGTGGGCTCTGTTATTGATCGGCCTAGGCTTGACTTTAGGCTGTTTGTATCGTTTATCTTCTGTTGGAGGTATGATTCTTCTCGCTATGTACACGTTATCCCACCCCTCTTTTGTGGGAGCGAGCTATATGATGCCGTTTGAAGGCTCTTATTTATGGATTGACAAGAACCTTGTGGAGTTCGCCGCTTTAGGCTTGATGTGCGTATTCCCTACATCACAAATCATAGGATTCGATCGTGTGTTAGGACGTGTGTGTCCGATATTGCATAAACTTAAATTTATTTGATACCCATGGCAACAGAAGATGCAAAGAATACTCCTTCTCAGGAGCAAATGCCCGATAAAGGACGTCGGGACACATTGAAGACATTGGCTACAGTGCCTATCTTAGGTGCTTTGGCATATGGCGTTTACCAAAAAAGGAAAGACGCTTTAAGAGGCCGTAACATATCAGATGTATTTCAGGTAAGTAACAGACAGGCCTCCTATTTGGAGCCGCAAGGCGATGGCAAGAAGATCCGTATCGGTTTGGTCGGCTTCGGTATTCGTGGAAAGCAATTGATGCGTGCCGCAGGTTTCGCTGAGCCTTCTTGGATCGATAAGATGAAAGAAGCTAATAAGTTGAATAAGAAAGACACGCGTTATCAGCAATATATGGAGCAAGATGATCTGAATATTGAGATAACCGCGGTTTGTGATATATTTGATGTATATGGTGAGGCCGCTGTATTGACCGGTTCCAATATCCATCGTGAGGGTAGCGGCGGTAAGTTCGGGCCTGCTCCGAAACGTTACCGGACTTATCAAGAGTTGGTAACGGCTCCGGATGTGGATGCCGTTATTATCGCTGGTCCGGACCACTGGCATAGCACGATCGCTATGGCTGCGGCACGTGCCGGAAAGCATGTGTATTGCGAGAAACCGTTATCATGGACGGTTCCTGAGACGTATATGGTTCGCCAAGTGATCAAAGAGACCGGCGTTGTATTTCAGTTAGGTCACCAAGGACGTCAGACCGACTGTTATCAGAAGGCCGAGGAGATTATCGGTAACGGATTATTAGGCCCTGTTAACTTGATCGAGGTTTGTACGAACCGTAACTCTCCAAATGGTGCTTGGGTATATGATATTATCGAAGGCTCAAATCCTAATACGATTGATTGGAAGCAGTTCGAGGGTGATCCTGAGCGTATTAAGGAATATATGGATTATATGACATCCAACAAGCTTGAAAGATATATCGGTCCGGACGAGCGTAGCAAGTTCAGTCTGGAACGTTTCTTCCGCTGGCGTTGCTGGTGGGATTATAGTACAGGTCTTTCCGGTGACTTGTTGACACATGAGTATGACGCTGTCAACCAGATCATGCATGTGGGTATACCTCATTCCGCTACTTCATCCGGCGGTGTTTATTTCTTCAAGGACGGACGTACGGTACCTGATGTATTGCAGACTACTTTCGAGTGGCCGGATCGTGACTTGACGATGTTGTATAGCGCTACATTGGCAAGTAGCCGTAACCGTGGCAAGGTGTTCATGGGGCATGATGCTTCTATGGAGGTTTCCAATATCTTGGCTATTACGGTTGACCAAGATTCCACTCGTTATGCGGATAAGATCAAGGAAGGTATTATTCCTACAGATACTCCGTTCTATACCTATGTACCGGGACAAAATAGCTCGGATTCCGTTACATCTCCTACGGAGTTGTATTTCGCTAAACGTGGTTTGCTGTATACGTATGTAAATGGTAAACGTTATGATACGACTCACTTGCATATCCGTGAGTGGCTGGAATGTATCCGTCAAGGCAAGACTCCTAGCTGTAATATCGACGCTGCTTTCCAAGAAGCTATGACTGCCCACATGGGTACGCGTGCTTATCTGGAAGGACGTACGATGTACTGGGATAAGGACAAAGAAGAGATCGTAAGAGGTGAACTTGCGTAAGTATCTAAAAAGACGATAAATAACTTTCCCAAGAAGCGAACTTCATAAATGGATGGAGTTCGCTTCTTTTATTTGTGCATGTATAAAATTTCTTCTCTTTTTTGTAACCGATTTGTGATTACTCATGTCTTATTGATAAAAGCGAATAATTTATTAAACCTTTAAAGAATAAAAGATATGAACGAGTTGTGGATTCCTATTTTAGGTGTTATTTGTGCGGTAGGTATGCCGGTATTGTTAGGTATTATCGCTAGTTACATGACCATTAAAAGTAAGCATGAGGAAAAGATGGCGATGATCGAGAAAGGAATTGTGCTGGAAGAGGCTATGCGCCCCGAGAGAAGGCCTAATCGTTATAATACCCTGCGTAACGGTATTTTTATGATCGGTTTGTCATTGGGTGTGATTGTCGGTATGATGCTCGACTCTGCTTTCACTTACGATAGCGATTGGTTCTTTTTGTTAGTTCCGGCTATTACGATTATGTTCGGTGGAGTAGCTTTTATAATTTATTTCTTTCTTTCCCGTTCTTTAATGGAGAAGGAGAGATTGGAGGACGAGAAGAAAATGCGTCTGGAAGAATAAACGATACCGAATGGATGAGCGAAAGTGGATAGAACGTATTTTGGCAGGGGACACGCAAAGTTTCTCCTGCCTTGTCGCGAAGTATGAGAAGATGGCTTATACCATCGCTCTTCGTATCTTGGAAAATCGCGAGGAGGCAGAAGAGGCCGTACAGGATGCGTTCGTGAAGATGTATCGTGCTCTTTCCGATTTTCATTTCGATAGTAAGTTCTCAACATGGTTTTATAGGATCGTGTATCGTACGGCGTTGACGGCCTTGAGACAACAGCGTATGTTCGTGAGTTATGAGGAGGCGGGCCCTGTAGACCTTTCGAATGACGAGGTTGAATCGGCTACGGCTTTATTAGAGCGTGAGGACCGGAAAGAGATGATCGCACGTACGCTGAAAAAGCTTCCGGCTGATGAGGCCTTGTTGCTTACTCTTTATTATTTGGAGGAATGCTCGGTGGAAGAGATCTGTCAGATCACTGAATTGAGCGCTTCTAATGTGAAAGTAAAACTATTCCGTGGGCGGAAACGGTTTTATGAAGTGTTGCAAGATAAAATGAAATTAGAGACAGCTGATTTGTTATGAATATGAATGAGAAAGATATTGATCATTTGACACGTAAGTTGATGCGAGGGACGGCGGAACAACCTTCGGCCTCATTAAACTCCCGTATTATGGCATTGATTATACAAGAGAAGAAGCGGGTATATAAGTACTATATCAAGAAACGATTTACACCTGTAGGCATTTTTAGCATATTTGTCGCTTATATGCTTGTGTTAGTAGGCATCTTGTATTTGGTTAAGCTTTCTCCGGGCGGGGCGGAAACGGTTTTAGGCTCTTTGCGAGCCTATTTCCCGATTGTTTTAACGATTGCTTCCGGGATCTCTTGTTTCTTCCTGTTTACACAACTCGATAACTGGTTGAAGAGAGAAGAGATACGCCGGCAAAACACCTCAAAATAAAAATATCCGGTTGTAGAGACGGGGCATGCCCCGTCTCTACAACCGATTAATTGGCCTTGACTTTTAGATTTCCATATCGATTTCCTTCGAAGTGAATCGTCGGTTGCTTTCCACCATTAATCTCATAGGTGTAATTCTTGTCACGATCCTCATCGTCAAAATGCTTGCGGGTGATATTGAAACCGTTCACGTCGCAGCTTGAATACTTCATGTTCTCCGCTACTATCCGGAAAGAAGTTTTTGCGGGAAGCGCTACCTCTAAATTCCCATAATGAGATTCTACGTTCACCTTCGAGAAAGAGGGAGACAAGTTTCGTATCTTTAAGTTACTATAGCTAAGGCTACTTACATTCAAGGCATCTTTAAGGGTCCCAATTTTAGCGTCGCTGTACTTAATCTCCATGTCTAGTCTGCTTACGCTTTCAATGGTGAGATTACCATATTTAATCTCCATGCGTAAAGATTGTATATCCTGTATATCCAGATTGGAATATTTGCTGTCTATCGTTAAATCTTTAGCGTTGCGAATCTTGGCGGTTCCTACGTAGCCCAGATCCAGTTGGGCGTCCTGCAGATTTCCTACCTCGATGTTACCATATTTGGCCTCTATCATTGCGTTGGCTGTGAAATTACCCGCATTCAGGTTGCCGTATTTTACATGGATATCCATGTTGCCGTTATTATCGCTTGGCAAGTTGATATTTCCATATTTCTGGTTCAAGTCTGCGGCGAGCTTAGGAGGCATCTGGATATAATAATTGATCGTCATGGACTCATTATTTGAATTGCTATTCATCTCCTTCTTTATCGTAGTGACCGCTGAGACAATACCACCTATCTTCTTGGTCTCGATTTGGATACGGTCCAAGTTCTCTTGAGCACGTTCCTCGCTGCGAGCCTTACATTCTACCTCAACCCGTATAGCTACCGTATTCTGATTCCAGTGGGTAACGGTGATGTTTCCATAACGATTTTCTACTTGGAGACGATCACCGGCGCTTACGCTGTAGGATTGGGATATCTCTTTTTTCTTGATCTTCTCTTGTGGCCTAGCTATTGCCGATAGATTGCATAGCAGCAATACGAAAGTCAGCAATACGGCGGGACTCAATTTTACGTGTGTCGTGTTCATGATTGATATGTATTAATTGTTATTACTATTTCTGGTTATCCGTGACTTGTTCCATTTGCTTAAGCATCAGCGTGAGGCCCTCCAAGCTATTGCTGTAATGCTGGGTCATGGCGAAGAGACCGTCGTTGGAACAAGGCAAGGTAGGGAGTATCGTTTCCTCGAACATATAATTATCCGTGAGGATCCGTTTGCTCTCTTGCAATAACTCTTCCGCTCCCGGTGTCCGGTCCTGTTTATACAACTTCTTCATCTGCGTCAATACGTCGTTCATTTGCATATTGTAATATAGACGTAGTTCCTCGATCTCTTCTTGGGCCTCGCAGGTCTGGGCCGTGGTCTTTTGTGCGGGTTCCGGCAGACCGGTCCCTCCCGGCAAGCGGAATAAGAGCAACAAAGCGATAGAGGCAGCTATGGCAAAGGCCGATAGGTTGTATAGGGCCGCACGGTTTTTCCGTGGCTTCGGCAGTTTTTGCTCGAAACGTTCGAAGTGACCTTCGGGAAGCATCTCATCTTCCTCGAATGCGTCACGGTTTGCGTCTATGAAATTCTTTAGTTTATCCATGTTTAATTGGCTGCTATAATGTCTAACAATTTCCGCTTAGCGCGTAGGTACTGGCTACGGACACTTGGCGGTTGGATTTTCAGGATAGAGGCGATCTCTTCCATATCATATCCCTCAAAGAGGTAAAGCGAGAGGATTATGCGATAGCCTGCCGGCAACTTCGTGGTGGCTTCCTTTATCTGTGCCACGGAATATTGGATTTCTTCCTCGTCCGGTCCGTCCGTTTCCGGTTCGGCCAGATTGTCGGAAAGCTCCTCTTGGTCCGGTGCTTGGCGGCGTACATAATCGATGGCCGTATGGATGGCGATACGATGCATCCATGCCTCAAAGCATTGCCCGTCATGATATTGGTCCAAGCGTGTGAAGATCTTGAGGAACGAGTCCTGCATGGCTTCTTCCGCCTCGGATGAGTTGCCTACGATACGCAAGCAGGCTATATACAATCGCTGTGCGTATTGTTTGTACAACTTCAGTTGCGAGCTCCGGTCTCCCCGGCGGCAACCCTCGATCAGATGTTCGGTTACTTTGTCCATTTGTTTATATAAACGAGAGTGATGCCTTGACCGTTGCATCTTGTAGCGTAAAAATACAAAAAAAAGAAAGGCATCATCTCGACGCCTCTCCTCCTGAACTAAATGATAAAAATAAAAGTTATGTGGGAAGGTTTATTTCATGTCTGTTATATTGGAGATACTATCGTTCGTATAGCCTTGCGAAGTACCTTCCATTTTTGTCTTATCCGAATTATATTTCAATTTATAAGCCTGTTTCCCGTCGGAAGTCCAATAGTTTACGACAAGATCGACCGTCTCTCCTTTGGTATCTGGCAAGGAAGACAAGTTGAACGCCACACGTCCGGCCCCGATCGTATATTGGGGATCATCGTAAGCGTTATGCCTAAACTCCAGCGTATAAGGATCATTCTCGGCATCCGGTTGGATCAGGTTGATAAAGTGGGCGGTCTTGCCTCCCCAGAGTGTCTCGAAATAGATATTCAAATATCCGTCTCCGATCCACATATTATTGTTATAAATACTTACCGGGTCCGTACCATAGATAGAATCATTAGCCGCTCCCTCGTTCTTAGCGATGGATTTCGTAAGGATGTTATGGATCGCGTTAACCTTGACATAATGGGAGAAACCTCCTAGATTACTTTGGGTGGAATCCGCCAATATCGTGAAGTTCACCAAGGCACGTTGGTTAGGCTTCGGCTGATAGTTCGGATAGTTCGTGGCGGCGGGCCATAGCTTATCTCCGTCGTCCAGCCGTAAGTAATATACGTTATTACCTTCCGGTACTACGGTAGCGACCGCTATCCAGATATCACCTAAAGAATACGAGTCATCGTCATCTAAGCAAGAGGGTAGGGTGAGGGATACTAAAGCGATCCCGATAACCAATAAAAAAGCTCTCAACGTCTTCATTCCTTTTGTTTCTTAAAAAGTTCACATTTCATCGTTCTATGAGGAAAGATGTAAGTTCGGGATGAAATGCTGCAAAAGACGTTAATAAAAGATGTTAAGAACCAAGGGATTCAACGATTAGCCGTGCCGTACGCTTTGAAGCCCCGGGCATTCCTAGCGTATGGATAATCTCGTCGTATCCGTTTAGCATTCGTTTTTGATAGGCTGGATCTTGTAGGATACGTCCTAGCTCGTCTTGTATTTGCGATTCGGAGAAGCGGGCTCCAAATAGTTCCTGTACGATCTCCCGTCCCCCGATCAGGTTCACGAGGGATATGTATTTCGTATGGAAGAAATGCTTGAAAATAAAGCTGGCCAACTGTCCGGCTACGACATAGTAGCAAACGACTTGCGGAACCCGGAACAGGGCGGTTTCCAAGGTTGCCGTGCCGGAGGTTACCAAGGCGGCGGCGCTATGTTGTAGCAAGGGATAGGTTTTACCGAACACAATCTTGGCGGGATAAGAGCCTATGTATTCTTGATAGTAGGCGGGATCGATGCCCGGCGCTCCGGCTATTACTGGCTGGTAGTCGGGATATGCGGAGGCTACTTTCAGCATGGTCGGTAAATTATCCTTGATCTCTTGTTTGCGGCTACCAGATAGCAAGGCGAGGATAGGCTTGTCGGCCAATCCTTCCTCTTTGATAAATGCATCTTTGGGAATCGCTTGATGCTCCTTGTAATAGGCGACGGAGTCTACGGAAGGGTTTCCTACGTAATCTACCGAATAATTAAGCTTCCGGAAAAACTCGGTCTCAAACGGCAGGATGCAGAACATACGATCTACATAACGCCGGAAGTCCTTGATGCGGTATTGCTTCCAGGCCCATATCTTGGGGGATATGTAGTAATATACCGGGAGTCCCAACTGGGTTTTCACGTATTTGGCGATCTTCAGGTTGAATCCCGGATAGTCAATTAAAATGACGACATCTGGCTGATAGCGGCGGATATCCTCTTGGCACGTCCTCATGTTATTTAAGATGGTGCGCAAGTTCAGCAATACCGGGATAAAGCCCATGAACGCCATTTCCCGGTAATGTTTGACAAGGGTTCCTCCGACGGCTCTCATCAGATCGCCGCCCAGAAAGCGGAACTCGGCCTTCGGGTCATTCTCTTTCAAGGCTGCCATCAAATTCGAGGCGTGCAGGTCTCCGGAGGCTTCTCCGGCTATCAGGTAATACTTCATGAATTGAAAATTGAGAATTGAAAATTAAAGGATCCAGTTGTTTAGGGTGGCCATGAAGTCGTAGTCCGTAACGTCGATCTTGCAGGGGACTAGGGAGGCGTATCCGCTGTCCAGCGCAAGCATATCATTGTCCGGGTGGATGGGTTTGGCGCTTTCGAAAGCTCCTGTCAACCAGAATACGGGCTCTCCACTGGCGTTCTCGGAACGCTTGAATTCACGTACCCAACGACCGTCAGCTTGGCGACAAACTTTCAATCCTTTCACTTGCGGTAGCTTCGGCACGTTGAGGTTTAAGTAGGTTCCGTGCGGTAAGCCTTCTTTTAATACCCGGCGTGCCAGCATACGTCCAAGACGGCAGCATTCGGAGAAGTCGGCATCGGCCGCATGGTCCAGTAAGGATACACCCATGGAAGGGACGTTGAAAATACAGCCCTCGGCGGTGGCACCCATCGTTCCGGAATAATTTACGCAGATAGCCATATTCCCCCCGTGGTTGATACCGGAGACTAACAGATCGGGCTTGCGCTCCAAAACCTCATTAATCGCTAATTTAACGCAATCAACCGGTGTCCCGGTGCAACTATAGATGGTAAGTCCTTCCTCCTTTTTCAACAAGGTATACTTGATAGGAACTAAAGATGTAATGGCACTACCCATCCCGGAACGAGGTCCATCGGGAGCGAATACCACCAAATCGCCTAGATCTTTCAGGCACTCAATCAATTCGTTAATACCTTTGGCCCATACGCCATCATCATTCGTGATCAGAATCAACGGTCTCTCGTTTGTCATATCGTTTTATCCTTATAGTTGTCGTACAAAGGTAACAATAATTTGCGAACAATGGTTGGGGTGTGAGGGATGGGAGTTGTCCTTTCGCCTAATCAGTTGTTGATCAGGCGAAAGGTCTCAGATTATTATAGTTTCTCTATTTCTTCTATGGAGAGGCCGGTGGCAAAGGCGATTTGCTCTATACTAACTCCTAATTTCTTAAGATTAAGTGCTATGGAGTGTTTCTCTTCCTGTCGTCCTTCTGCTTTTCCTTTTTGCAAACCTTCTTGCAAACCTTCCTGCAATCCTTTTTCCATCCCTTTTTTCATGCCTTTCTCGACGGCGAAGTCCAAGGTGTTGTAATAATCATTATACATCTTCCACTCCGCCTCGTACTGCGCCCGTTGTTTGGGGGTGAGGTTCGCCATGGATCCGATGCGTTCCAACCGCTCGAATATGGCCTTGCGTGCCTTGAATGGCATTCTGTCTAATGTGTCCATATGCTTTAGTACATAAATCCAACGTTCAAAATCGGTCTCGCATTCTTCCTCCTCTTTGTTGAATCGGGGAAGCTCAATATAGATCTGGCGGAACTTAGGGTTGAATACCTGTCCGTTCTCTCGGTCCGCCAGCACGATGTCCCTTCGGAACTTTCCTTCGTTCCTGTTATTGTTTGGCCTGTTCTCCTCGTCTAGCGTGAAGTTCAAGAAAAAAACACCGTACACGGCCGCCAGCTCATAGTCCCATGTTCCCTTTATCCCCTGTTCCACCACCGAGTGCGAGAGGTAATACAAGGCCCTGTCCTTGAAGTGGGGCTGTTCCCTGTTCTGCATCTCGATTATGATCCGTTCGCCCTTGTCGGTCTCGCAATGAATGTCAAAGATGACCTTCCTTCCTTGCTCTGTCTCGGGCAATCGCTCATTGTTCATGATCCTCAAGTCCATGATCGTATACTCCCCTTCGAGGAGGTCGTTCAGGAACTCGATTAGTATGTCCTTGTCCATTTCCCTGCCGAATATGTGCTTGAAGCCGAAATCGGTGAAGGGATTGATAAATTTTCCCATAGTGTTTATAGGTTTCAGTGATTAATAATGAATAATAGTATAATAAGACGGGGCACCCTGTCTTCCGGTTGTAAAGATACTACTTTTTTAATAGGATAGGCATCGTTTTAGCTTTTAAGAAAACACGTACGAGTTTTTTCGGAAACACGTACATGTTTTTCGAAAAACTCGTACGTGTTTTTTGAGAGGCATAATGTAACTACTTCAAATACCGGATCAGCCGATAAATCGTGGGGATAATTTTCCTGAATGTATATTCCACCAAGGGATAGTATGGCCAGGCACTACATGATCTGATCATTTCACATTCGTGAAGAGATCTTTTCACCTACGTGATACAATCGTTTCGCATAGGTGAAAAGATTGTATCACAACCGTGAAACGATTTCATGGGTAGATAGAGCAAGCTACTGCCGATAATGTTTGTATTAAATAGAAAGACTCAACGGTAACAACTCTTCGTAGGCATCTCTGCGCTCCCTTTCACAGCCTTTACAACATATCACTGACATAAAGCAAGTTGGCTGACGTGAAACGTGCGATAAACAAATTGAAGTGTAGATAAAAGTACATTGCGAGATTATCCCCACGATTTATCGGGTGAGCCTAAAAAATTCGATTCTCCGGGAGTTAAGAATACAAGATGTCAAAGTGTTATATTTTGATATAGATATAAATGTACATGTGTACATTAGTATAGGAGAGTAAAGTTTATATGATTAATAAATATTTTTCTAGTATAGAAACGACTAGTTTAAACGATCGATTCTTTTAGTCATTTGCAAAGGTACGCATTTCTTCGATACTTGCAACCCTTCCAGACGATTTTTTTATCGCTTATTCTCTTTCTTATCAATAGGATAGGTTATCCTTCACGAAACAAGCGATTCCTTCAACGAACCTCCCGTTTCGACGCTCAAAAAACGCAAGATTTAGACGATCGTTTAGACTAGTCGTTTTTAATAGCAAACGACGATTTTCAATTAGTCTAACAGGTTGATTATCTTAATAAACACTAGTATTAATATTAATTTATTTATTATGAACAAAAAGTTTTCTACTCTTTTGGCAGGTGCTGCGCTTGTTGCTGCGGTATCTGCTAATGCGCAGAATCTTGCTGATGTTAAGGACGGAGTGGCTCTTGACATTAACAAAAGTGCACAAGCTTTGCCTACGTATGACAAAGATACCAAGGGCGGCCTTTATCAATTGAGAGATGCGAATGATCAGATCTTGATGATGAAGGAAGTGAATGGCGAATATTCATTGGTCGCAATGAGTGCCAATGATAAGGATTTCGTTTTGAAAAATACGTTATGGTGTGTGACTACTCAGCCGTATAGTCAAGGTCAAGCGGTAAAATTCGATTTCATGAACAAGGGTACTGGCATGATGTTGGATATCGCTATGGGTGATGATCTGAAAAGTGCGGATGGTAAGAAGGGCTATTGGTGGAAGCCTATAATCGGTGGTGAGATCTCTGGTTGGGCCTTTTCTTCTGTATTGAATAAGTTGGAGAAGAATGTTCCTTTGTATTCTCACTTTAGCACAGACTCTGTTATTGGTTTGTTGAACGATAACGGAACTATCAAGGTCGCTAAATATGCCTTGAATGATGTAAAGGTAGATCCTACAGCTGCTACAGACGTTACAGATCTTTCAAACCTTTCAACTGAAGCGAAGAATACGTTTTCTGGCTTTACTTTGTATCAAGCAGAAGATATCGTATTAGATGCGGATCAATTGAATAAGATTTTCGATTTGCAGGATGCTGATGCGGGTGTTAAATTGAATTTCTCTCCGGATGTTAAGGGTACCAGCTTAAAGAATCCGTTCAACGAGAAGGAATTTATCGCTGAATCTACAGGTGATAACAAGTATTACGATGTGAATGCTAGCAGTACTGCGACTTTGACAAATGGCGAATGGCTTTATGTGACACGTAAGAACGATGATAATAAGGACACTTATTTGAAGGTCGATACAGCTTATACAAATGAGACCGGTGCTAAGTTCTTGGCTTATGGCTGGACTGGTCCTAGCAAAACACAAGAGGCTATTGATCGCTTAGGGGATTTACAAGATCAACATAAGTTCTTATTTGTTTATTCTCCTAGCAAAGATGAATTGAAGATCTATGTGAAAAAGATCACTTGGAGAGGTGATGATGATAAGGTAAAATATTGGAAAGAGATTTATCAAAAGACAGACAACCAAAGAAATAATTGGCGTGTGTCTTTGCAAGATTTGATCAAGGATGAGACTCGTATCTTGACCGTTGATTATTCCAAACAGAATACAACCATCAAATTAGGTTATGGTGGTTGCGAGGCCGATCAATCAAAGACCTCTGTTAAGGATGGTGTTTACTACATCATGAACAAGAAGGGTGAGTACTTAGCTTCTCCGATCTATGAGAATGGCGTGATTCGTTGGACTACTGTGAATGCTGATGAGCAAAATGTAGCTCATATGCCAGCCTATCAATGGGTTGTTTTGAAGACAAACGCTAAAGATCAGAATAATCTGTCTTCAGTAACGGCTACTAACCGTGAGTTTGATGATGCGAAAGGTACATTTAGCCTGTATAAGAATGCCGATACGGAATATATATATACAAAGAGTGATGTAGATTTAACGCAAGGTGGTGGAACTCATGAGAAATTTACAGTAAATGCAAAGAGTGACTTACGTTTTGTAGAGGTTCCGGCTGAGGCTGTATCTGATTCTTTGTTAGGTTATAAGAACTTAACGAACGATGAGTTGAAGGTTAATAAATATACATTTAATTACTGGCATCCGTATGCGACGGATAAATACATCGCTAAGTCTTCTAAAGACTCAACTTTGACAGTTAATGTTGGTGTATCTGCCTTTAATGTAGATACTGCTAAGAGAAGTGCAAACAGCTCTGTATATGCGGTAGAGAAGTTTGGTTTCAAGGTTGAGAAAGAACATCAAGATCGTATCAAAGGCTTGAAACAACTTTATAGAACGGCTTATGTAGTGAAATTAAATGGTATTGGCTTAGCTATCAATAAAGAGGATAAGTTCAATGTACCTACTCATAACGATTACAGATCAAAAGAAGGTAATGAGCCTGTCACTCCGTTCTTCTTCAAGGAAAATAATGAGATTAAGGAAACTGGCAAATGCTACTATGCTATTTTGTCTACAACTAAAGACGATAATAATGTAAATGATGTACATTATTCAATCTCTAGAGAAAACAAGGCTGGTGTATCAGACTATGATGGTTCTGCTACATTGAAATCTCAAGTATTGAAAGAATCCAGAACATCCGCATTCGCTATCGAACCGGATGAGACTCCGCTTTACCGTCGTTTCAATTCTCTTGAGCTTGAAGGTAATGAAGGTGACAAGGCTGATACATTACGTTTCATCGAGAAATATCGTAAAGAGTACTTGCAAGTTGAGAACAACAAGAATTTCATGAATGGTGATATCGATTTCTTAGGTATCTACACTCCGGATAAGACGGAAGATGGCTTGTCATTCATCGTTGATACGGCATGGGTAAATCGTGGCGCTGGTAATATCAAACCTCAGTATTTGATCTCAATCGATCGTAACGACTTCGAGGGTACACCGGGTGTTCCTTGTACATATACTCACAATCACTTCGACAACGAGGGTAATAAGGTAGAGGCTGATAAGTGCTCTCACGCAACTCCTGCTATCCCCGGTTTCGAGAGAGGTAAGTATTTGATCAACTTCCATGATTTCGCTTTGAAACATGATAAGGCTAATACTTCCGATGCGAAGAAAGACGCCGCTTATATGTGGAAGAAATATGATCGTGCCGGTTTCGTAGAGGCTGTTCGTGTAGCTGATACATTGTTCATCTTGAGAGACGAATTCAAGAACTTGAAGAATGAGGAGATCACGATTGAGGCTTTAAATAAGGCTGAGGAAGCAGCTTGGGCTGCTGCTAAGAAGGCTGGTGTAAGCAAGGATAACTTCGTATCTTACAAATATGTTTTATCTGGTGACAACCACAAGTATGTGACTTGGTCAATGCGTTTCGTTAACAGAAATGCTGCCGCTAATGAGGTTGAGGCTGATAGATCATTCTTGTTCGAATCAATGCAGGCAGATGGTCTTGACATCGCTCCTACAAAAGCTGCTTGGTTGAAAATGCAGAATGGTTGCTTGGTATTGTCTGATAAAGATGATTCTAAGTTTGACGAAACTGCTACCGGTGGTGATGACGCTTTAATCTTCAACGTAGAGCAAGGTGACGATATCGCTACAGACAACGAGACAATCGAAGCTGTGGAAGGTGTTTCCATCACAACTGATAACGGTACTGTAACTATCCAAGGCGCCGTTGGTAAGTCAGTAGTTATCTCTAACATCTTAGGTAAGGTAGTCGCTGAGACAGTTCTTACATCTGATAACGCAACAATTGCCGTACCTGCCGGTATCGTAGCTGTAGCTGTTGATGGTGAGGAAGCTGTTAAAGTGGTTGTTAAATAATTAAACAAATAGATAGGTCAAGAGATGGGGGAATCCCCCATCTCTTCCTTTAAGAAGATATTTATAATTCTGAAATTCCCGTGCGGAGATAGATTCTTCAAGTACACCGCGATGGTAGAACATGCGGGGGTATTAATACTAAAGTAATAAATTAAAAGCTCAGGTCACGAGAACTTCTGTGAAGAAATGTCGTGACCTTTTTTTGTACTCTTAAATCTCGTGCTATGCTTATATCTACTCAAGAAACATTGATCTATAAATCAATTAGTCCGGAAGACATTTATTGTTATACTCCCGGAATCACCGTGACTTCGACGGGACGCTTGGTCGTGACTTTCGACTTGGGCGGCAAGGGGGTAAAAGAAATCTATGCTTCTTCGCAGCTGTACACGGAAAGGACAAGACGGTTAGGTATCGGTAAGATTTTTGTATCGGACGACCAAGGCGCTAGTTGGTGTTTTATCTCGGATTTTAATTTTTGGCATGCCCGCCCTTTTTGTATAGGGGAAAAGATATATATCATAGGAAACGCAGGCGATTTATGTATTATATGCTCGGAAGATGATGGGAATACGTGGAGCGTTCCCTCGTTTCTCTCCCAAGGTGAGAAATGGCATTCTTCTGCCTGTAATGTTCTTTTCGCTAACGAGCGGGTTTACTTGGCGATGGAACAGCGTTTTTATAACTCGGAGATAGAAGGCTGGAATGTGGCGGGTTTGAGCCCTACCTTGCTATCTTGCTCTATTCACGATGATTTACTGGATGCGTCTTCTTGGCGACGTTCCGATCCTTTTGTTTTCAGGGATAAGGTACATTTCCCGGAAGGGGTTGGCATTCCTTTTTACGAGTCATTGACCAATAAGCCGCTGGAATTGGCTCCCGGTCGTTTTAATGCGCCCACTGGATGGCTGGAGGCTCAAGTGGTTCAAATAAAGGATAAACATCATATTTGGTATGATCCGGAGGGGAAAACGTTCCATATGTTTCTTCGTGCGCATACCGGAGGGATTGGATACGCTTGTTTATTAAAAGTGAGGGAAGATAAGAACGGCCAGATGGTAACTGGCTTTCAAGAGACTCCTTCCGGACAGACCTTGCTTTTCTTGCCCTTTCCCGGTGGCCATTTGAAATTCTTTATAGTGTATGATGAAATATCCCGATTGTATTGGATGGCATCCAATCAATCTTTCGATTCTATGCGGACGATAAGCTCATTACCTGAGACTTCCCGGTATGGACTCCCGAATAATGAGAGGCATCGTTTACAATTATTATTCTCGAAGAATTGTGTGGACTGGTGTATGGCTGGGATGATCGCTTGCCAAGGGAATGAATTATATTCAAGAAATTATCCTTCGTTATGTATCGTAGGTGAGGATATGCACGTGGTTTGCCGTGCGGCGGATGATCATACAAAGGACCCTCAATACTCTGATTGTATTACATATTATAAAATTAAACGGTTTAGAATGTTAATCTATTAAATGAAGTGATTATGGAAAAAGTACTGATTGTAATACCGGCTCGGTATGATTCAAGCCGGTTGCCGGGTAAGCCTTTGGTTAAGATTAAAGGTATAGAGATGATAAAACGGGTCTCGGATATAGCGTATTTTGTATGTCGCAAAAATGAGTCTTGTTCTTATTTGGTAGCTACGGATGATGAGCGCATCGTCTCGTTTTGCGAATCCCGGGAGATTCCGGTGATGATGACTTCCACGAATTGTAAAAGTGGTACGGAACGTTGCTATGAGGCGGTAAGGAAACAGGACACCAATCCCGGACTGATAATAAATCTGCAAGGCGATAATCCCACGTGTCCTCCTTGGATCTTGCAAGATCTGATCGATACATGGAGAAAGGAGAAGGCGGAGGTCCTTACCGCCTCGGTCTTGTTGGGATGGAGCGAATACGATCAATTACTGGCGATGAAAAAGGAAACCCCTTATTCCGGCACGACGGTATTGGTGGATCGGCTGGGATATGCCTTAGCTTTCTCGAAACAAACCATACCCGCTATCCGTAAGGAAGATCAGGCTAGGGATCTTTTGCCTAAAAGCCCTGTCAGGCGGCATGTGGGTTTATATGCGTATAGCGGTCGAGCCCTCGACTCTTATTTCTCATTACCTCCGTCTGTGTATGAACGCTCTTATATAGAAGGATTGGAACAGATGCGCTTCTTAGAGAATGGCATCAAAATGAGGGTCGTAGACGTTGATTATCGGGGACGTGAGACAACAAGCGGGGTTGATTCCCCGGAAGATGTCAAACGGGTTGAGGAAATACTTGAGAAATATGGAGAGTTCGATCTTTCGTGACTTAGATGGAATCGTAGATTCTATTTTATCTCCCTACCATACTTTGGAGGAGGTTCTACCTTCTGGCTGTGATGCTGGTCCGGTATGGATGGATTTTGACTGTTGGGTAGACAGCCAAAAGGTGGATATGCGGACATCGGAATCACCCTTACTCTTGAATATATGTGGTATACCCGCATCCGGTAAATCGTATTGGGCGGAGGAATGGCTATCTGAGAATGGGCCTTGTTTGCATATTGCTTTCGACGCTATCATGGAGGCATTATCCGGGTATCAAGCAGATTACTCGCTAGATAGGGAGAATGCGTTCTTACGTTGGGAACTTCCTGCTCGTTTTTTAGGTTACCGTCTTCTTTTGTTGGGATTGAGGAATGGGTGGCCTATTTTATTTGAACATAGTAATGCGTTGAGAGAACATGTGGATTTGTATAAGAAGATAAAGAGTCTTGGATATCGGATTCATATGGTGTGCATCGATGCGACACCAGAAATGGTTATCAAAAGATTGGCTCGGAGGAATCGTTTTTTCCCGGAGGAGCAAGTAAAAAAACGTTGGGATTGCTTGATAGATTTGTTACCTGAATATCAAAAAATAGTAGATGACTTTAAATTAATACAACCATGGAAAAATGTAGAAAACTTGTGATCGTACGGCATGGTAATACGTTTCGTGCGGGAGAGACTCCGACTCGGGTTGGAGCTAGAACTGATTTGCCTCTGGTAGAGGAGGAACGAGCTAGATCTGCGGGACGTTATTTACGTGAAAAGGGGATTGTGATCGACAAGGTGATTTCGGCCCCCTTAAAACGCACCTTGGAGACCGCTAACTATATCTTGGAGGAAATGAATGTGGATTTGCCTATCATTCAAGACTTACGTCTTAAAGAGATTGATTATGGGCCGGATGAGAATATGGTAGAAGATCATGTAATAAAACGTTTGGGATCTCTCTATTTAGAAAAGGAGGGAATGGACCGGAAAGACCTAACGGAAGATCGGATCGTGGAGAGGGGACTTTCCGTGATCGCCCAATGGAATGAGAAGGCCGTGGTACCGTTAGGATGGAACGTAGATGTAGAGAAACTGATAAGCGGTTGGCAGGATTTGGCGGCTAGTATCCCTGATGGTGAGACTTGGTTACTAGTCTCTTCCAATGGAGTGATGCGTTTCTCCCCCTATATTCTGGGGAATTATGAGGATTTCTGTGCGACTCATGATATTAAGGTTCCGACAGGTGGGGTTTGTATATTCGATTGTGTGGGTGATCATTGGAGGTGTACGGATTGGGGAATAAAGGCTTATAAACTTTTTAAATGATAAATCATGGAAGATATATGGAATATAACAGCTTTGGTAGTTAGTGTATTAAGTGTGCTTTTGTCTCTTTATGCTTTAAGACAGGCTACCACTAAAAATACCTCGGATATGTATCTGTTCTTTATCTCGCAATATGCGAAGGAGGACATGAAATTGGCTTTACGTAAATTGAAAGATATAAAGCGGGGGGTATATCGGTTGGAACAATGGGAGAGTGATATGAAAAATAATTTGCCGAAAGCCTTTGAGTATGACGAGGCGAGACGTTTGGTGAAATATTTTTATGATACTTTAGCCTATATGAAGTTGGAGAAACTAATAGAGGCTCGTTTTGTAAGATTGATTTGCTTGAAGAAAGGGGCATGGCTTTATCTGGACACAGTCGAAGCCATGGAAAAATTTTTTGACAGTGGCTATGATAAAAAGCCATATGCGGTTATTCGGGATGTATGCGAAAATTTACGAAAGGAAGGGTGTTGTCCTCCTTAGTTCATTATTTTCGGCTTTTGGTGATTTAATAAAGCCTTGATCGAAGAAACGATCGGGGCTTTTATATTTATTTCTTAATTTGCCATGACAATATTCCGCAAGTCGAAACCGAATTGAATATACTCATCCTCAGTTATTTGCCTCTCTGTTGTCAGGATGATTAACGCATGCCCTCGATAGGTGTTTCTGTAAGGGGGATGGAAATGGTTGTAATGGTTTTCGAAGAAGCCGCATTTTTTATAGAACTTTAATCGCTTGGAGGAAGTTTCATCCGTAATAGGATCGATCTCTAATAAGATAATCTTATTCAGGCGTTTATTAAAATCCTCCAGCAATAAACCGCCGTATCCTTGTCCCCTAAAGTTCTCATGAATGGCGAAATGTTCGATATATACATAGGTGCTAAAATCCCAGTATGAGATAAAGCCGATAAAGAGGTTGTCTTTCAGATAAGCCACTAGATGATAGTTGGGAGATTGGAAGGCCTGTTCTTGTTGTTCTTCTGTTCGCTGCTCAAATAGAGGGAAACTTGCCGTATATATTTGCTCAAAGGTAGGATAGAGAGGATCTTGCTTTCGCGTTATTTCTAGTATGTCCATATGACTTCGCTTTATTTTGATGCGAAGATAATAATCTAAAAACATTGTCATGTCATATTAAAGCTTTATTTTTGGATGATCTTATAATTAAGATATTGTATACGATGATAGCGTGGTTTCGTTATATATGTTTAATTGTTAGCCTTATAATCACCCTGCCGGAATTACTTTCGGCACAACGTCTGGTTTCTCAACGTCAAGAGGATGTAGAGGCCGGTCTTTTATATAACGAGAGCGTCTACATCCTATCTAATTATTCTTGTCTATCCTCCAATTCCCCGGAAAAACTTTCTTTGGACGAGTTATTGCGGAAGCAGATCGAAGGCTTTTATTTCTATTTGAAGCGGGATACGGAGACAAATGTATTGTTACTAAGGAAACCTGATGGTACGTTTACTCCTTTTAGTGAATCATTGGAAGCCATTAAGACGGCCTTGGATGCGGACTCCACTAAGGTTATGACGCTTTTCCTCGATTTCTATGTAGAGATGGAGCTGGAATCCTCTTTTAAGGAAATAGGCTTGATGGAGTATGTACTTGAGTATGATACGAAAAACGGATGGCCATCCCTGAAGGATATGTTGAGTTCCGGAAAGCGACTGGTCGTT
Organism: Parabacteroides sp. Y3-G-102; assembly: GCF_023656845.1. NCBI lineage: Bacteria > Pseudomonadati > Bacteroidota > Bacteroidia > Bacteroidales > Tannerellaceae > Parabacteroides > Parabacteroides sp. Y3-G-102. The sequence continues at coordinate 155,267 of NZ_JAMOKU010000003.1, forward strand.
TTCGAGGTTCAGAAACATTTGAACAGTCCTTCATGGTTGCATAATATGAGGGATTTTGTGGAGCATACGGACGCTGATTGGGGAAATCAACCGGAAGGGGTTGAGAGTTTTGATGAGCGGCTGAAAAAGAATTTGTCTTTATTTACCGGATATAAGTTCTTGGAGACTTCCCGGGGAAATAGTAATGATATCTCGGCTTTAGCCCGGCAGACACCCTATTTAATAGAATCGTTTAAAAGAGCGTGGATCCGGGATGGAAGGGTTCCCAATTTTGTGTTAGTAGATAAGTATTACGCATGGTTGGATGTCTCGTTGGTTACTTTCCGGAATTTCGATATCATTTACGGCGCGGTTACGAATAACAATGAGTTGCTTAACTACGTGAATTGGGATGGGATGTCTAATTATACGACGGGTAAATATTGCTTTCCGCTAGAGCCCGGAGCCGAGTTGATGCTTTCCCCGATCTCTCCGGGCTATAGGATAGAGCCGGCTACGGTTTATATCTCCGGTACCCAAAGGAAGGCTTTCGCTAGCGATTTTAAGGCTAGACCTTTGCGGATTGACGAGGATATAGAGATTTATTTACCGTTTGAGGGCGATGAGAAAGATGGTTCGTCCAATCATAATCTCACGGTATCTAGGAATGTCGAGTTTATTCAGGACCCTATACGGGGACAGGTCGCTTCCTTGGAGAATCAGGCCCGTGTGGATTTACCGACCGCTTCGGAACTTCATATGCGGGATCATGATTTCACTGTCGGCGTTTGGTTGAAAATACCTAAGTACCTGCCGGAGAAGGAGGATTATTGTATTCTGGGAGCTAAGAACAGTACTTATCAACAAGCGTTGCATCTACTGATACGGAACCGGAAACCGTATATGGGATTCTTTAACAACGATCTGGTTGGTAACACGGAGATCGAGCCGGGTAAATGGTATAATGTCGTATGGCGGTATAATAAGCGGAATGGGGAGCAGGCTATATTCGTAAATGGAAAACTGGACGCGATCTCTTTTGATCGTCCGGCTTATCTGGGTAGTGATAGCTTATATGTCGGTTTCGTGAATTTCAGCCAGTCCTCGAACTTCGTGGGTGTGCTGGATAATCTTTGTATTTGGTCTCGTGTGTTGAGCGATAAGGAGATATTGGGATTGAGCAACCAGTTATTAGATTTACATATATCGAATGCGATTACTTGGTTGGATGTCCTTGGAATTGGGTTGATTTTGATGGCTCTGGTCTCGATAGCTTATCTAGGCTATCGGAAGGTGAAAGAAAAGCCAAGGCAGGATGAGGCTGATGCGGGAACGGTTGCGGAGGAGGGAATCGAGGAAGGAATCGAGGAGCCGGATCGTTCTTCGCGAGAGATGTCGGAGGAGATTGAGGAGGTTCCGGTTCTGCGCAATTATATCCGATTGTTTGGAGAGTTCTATGTGTTGGACCGGGATGGAAATGATATAACCTCTCTATTTACCCCAAAATTAAAACAGCTGTTTATCTTGATTATGCTTCACTCTTCCCGTGGAGGTTTCGGGATATCGAGCAAGGACTTGACACGGATGATTTGGGGGAATGACAACCCCTCGAAAAGTACGAAGAGCCTTCGAAGCGTATCTATATTGAAACTCCGGAAGATATTGGAACGTATCGATACGGTCGAGGTTCTATTTAACGCGAATCGATATATTCTCCAGCTTTCGGAAGATGTCTATTGCGATTATTTGGCTTGTTTGGATTGGCTGAAAGATAAACGGGTACGGACTCAGCCGGACTTTGAATATTTCTATGATATTATCAGCAAAGGAGAAGTGTTCAAAGGGGAATCGTTTGATTGGATGGATGATTTTAAAAGTTATATCTGTAATAGTACGGTGGATGTCTTGTCTCGCTTTATCGACACTTACTCGATCGAGGATGAGGCGGATCGGGTGATCCAGATAGCAGACCAGATCCTTCTGAACGATCCTTGCAACGAGGAGGCTTTGCTCTATAAGATCAAAGCCTTGATTTACCAGAACAACTTCAAATTGGCCCGTTATGTGTACGACCGCTTTTGCGCTTTATACCAAGAGATGTATGGCGAGGCTTTCCCCTCTTCTTTTGAGCAGGTCGTACCGTCTTCGCTGATGAGTCAGCAATCTCCCCAGTAATATTATAGTGTGCCTGCTCATTGGCAGGACTGTGCCATCGCTATTGTCACACCTGTGCCATCGTTGTGGCAAGACCGTGCCACCGTTATGGCATGCCTGTGCCATCCGTGTGGCACTCCTCTGGCATTACAGTGACAAATGTATGCACCCCACTGATAGCGATCCTTTCGAATAGGGAGGCAGGTGCTATGCCTCTGACTTATCGAAGATTTTTATAAATATTTCTTGATTTATTTATGTCGCTGTTATTGCGTGAATTATGCTTTGTGCGGATATGAAATTTGCCTTAAATTAGCCCTAGGTTAATGCCTTGTTTAGCGTTCGTTAACTCATGGTTTACTGCTCCTCCCTATATTCGCTCTCGTTGTTTCGCACGAGGAAGCGAAGTTGTGTTTTACTATATATATTTTTTTTTCGACTTTAAATTTAATACTATGAGTAACACTATGTCTGACAAGAATTCGGTGAACTTCACACGTAGGGAGTTCTTAGGTACAGTAGCTGCAGCGGCGGCGTTTACAATCGTACCTCGTTCCGTTTTGGGTGGACCGGGCTATACGGCACCTAGCGATATGGTCAATTTGGCCGGTATCGGTGTGGGTAGCCAAGGTGGTGGCGATATACAGAATATCGCTACTCCGGATGTACCTATTAAAAGGAGATCTTTTGGTGGAGGCGGTATGCTGATGCAACCTTATGCGGGCATCCAGCCACCCAGACGGGAACGAAGAGCGTCGGATAATCCTGTGCAAATGGGAGATGCGGAGAAACAATCGTTTAAGCATGCGAATATTTATGCGCTATGTGATGTAGACCACGATTACTCCGGACATATCTTAGCGGGATACCCGAAAGCGAAGAAGTATACCGATTTCCGGGAAATGATCGACAAGGAGAAAGAGATCGATGCGGTATTGATCGGTACTCCGGACCACACCCATGCGGTTATTGCCGCTTATGCGATGAAAGCAGGTAAGCATGTATTTGTAGAAAAGCCGATGGCTAAGACGATTTATGAGACCCGCTTTTTGAGGGATCTGGCAAAGCAAACCGGTGTTGTTACCCAGATGGGTAACCAAGGGCATAATATTGAAGGGACTATGCAGACGGTCGAATGGATTCAAGGTGGTGTGATCGGTGACGTAAGGGAAGTTCATTTGTGGACAAACCGTCCGATGTGGCGCCAAGGTTATTTTGATCGTCCGGCGGGAGTGGATATACCGTCTAATCTTAACTATGACGTATGGTTGGGTCCGGCCCCTGATAAACCTTATAATCCGGAGATGCTTCATTTCGCTTGGCGTGGATTATGGGATTACGGTACAGGCGCTATGGGGGATATGGGAGCTCATACCTTCGACGCTCCGATTTGGGCGCTTAATTTGGGTATGCCCACGAAAATACAAGCTACTTCCACCCCTTACAATAAGGACTATCTGCCACAATCGGAATGCGTGACGTATGAGTTCCCGGCTCGTGGGAATATGCCTCCGGTAAAGGTAACTTGGAGTGATGGGGGTATAAAACCGGCTCGTCCGGCGGAGTTGGAACCGAACCGCCAGTTAAGGGAAGCGCTTTATATAGGCGATAAAGGTCTGATCATGCATGGTACCCATGGAGCGGAGCCGCAACTGATACCGGAAAGACCGGGGTTCGTAGCTCCGGCGAAGACATTAAAGCGACCGAGTAATATTTATGTGGATTTTATCGAGGCGATAAAGGAAGGTCGCAAAGCCGCTAATGATTTTGAGGTATCCGCTAAATTGACGGAGATTATGTTGCTGACGAATGTCGCTGTCGCTGCGCAACGGTTGGATCTTACGTTGGAATATGACGCAGAGAATATGAGAATCACGAATTGTCCGGAAGCGAACGATTATTTCCACTATGAGTATCGTAAAGGCTGGAGCCTGTAAGGGACTTTCTTCTAAGGGTTAAGATTAATTTATAAATTGAATGGTTATGAATAAAGATGTGAACAATGGTCAGTCCAGACGTGAGTTTCTAGGAAGATCGGTCGCTGCTTTGGCGGCCGCGTCTTTCCTTCCGAGTGCTTTCTCTTGTACGGGGAAGAGTGTGGCGGCTCCCGCTCCGGTTGATACGGCGGCGGAGGCAGGCAAGGTTAACTCGAAGTTCGGTGGCGTGCAAATCGGCACGATCACTTATAGTTGGCGTTCCATGCCGGGTGGATTGGAGAATATCATCAAGTATTGCCAAGAGGCGAATATCAGTTCCATCGAGTTGATGGGAGGTGATCTGGAAGCTTATTTAGGAGCTCCGGAGAATCCGATGATGAAATTCTTCCGTCAGCAAGCTCCTCAACCCGCGGCGAAACCGGGTGAGAAACCTGCGGCTCCTCGTCGGATGGGTCCCCCGAAGTTTACTCCGGAGCAGCAGGCTGAGATCGATAAATATAAGGAAGAGGTGAAAGCGTGGCGTCTCGGGCTGGATCTATCGAAGGTGGAAGGTGCCCGTAAGTTATTGAACGAAGCAGGAATATCGGCGCATATCGTGAAGATGGAACCTTCCCGTATGGGTTCGGACGAGGAAATCGATTATGCGTTCAAGGTAGCCAAGGCCATGGGCGCTAAAGCCGTGACGGACGAGATTAATTTGGAGACGGCGAAAAGAGTCGCTCCATTTGCCGAGAAGCATGGGATGTATATGGCTTTCCATAATCATATGCAATATGCCGAAGAAGGCTTTAGTTGCGATCCGATCTTAGCGGTCTCTCCTTCTATTATGTTGAATTTTGACGCGGGCCACTTCTTTGGCTCTACAGGTATCCATCCGAATGAGATGATCAAGAAATATCATGATCGGATCTATAGTATCCACTTGAAAGATAAGACGGGGCCTACGACAGGGGACCAGCCGAATACGAATCAAGTATGGGGACAAGGGGAGATGCCGTTGGAAGACGTGCTCTTGTTGATCAAACAAGAGAAATGGCCTATCTATTGCGATATAGAACTGGAATATGATATCAAGCCTTGGTCTGACTCCGTGAAAGAGGTAGGCACTTGCGTGAAATATGCTCGACAAATATTGATGTAGATTATAGAATGTTGTCTTTGGTATGTCATTAATAGGTATAACGAAAGGGCCGGTTCCTGATGGAGCCGACCCTTTATTTTTCATTTATTGATCTCTTTTACCAAATTGGGCGCGCACTTAAAATGGACAATGGTTCTGGGGATCAACATTAAAGTCTCTCCGCTTTTCGGGTTTCTAGCCAACCTGCTTGTCTGCAAGCGGGGAGTATAAACACCGAAACCCTGTATACATACCTTTTCTCCGGCTCTCGTTTTCTCTAAGATGATGTTATTCAGTTCTTCCAATATGTACCGGATTTCTTCTTTGTCATTACCGACTCTTTTCGATAATTCCTCGATTAGCTGACTTTTATTCATATCGTATTATTTTTTGAGAAGTTTGTTCTTTGCTCTGTTGTTAAATATTTTTTTCTGTATTGCAAAGGCGATAAGCCCGTGTGCCTCCGAAAGAAGCGTCCCAACGAGGATTGGTTCGAGAACTGCGTCTTCTCAACAATCTCTTGGATATTCAAGGTAGAGTTGGTGAGTAATCCTTTTAATTCTAGGATCATATATTCCGTAATCCAATCTTTGGCGGATTTGCCGCTTACCTCCTTAACAACCATGGTCAAGTATTTAGGGGTGATGCATAGAGAGTTCGCGTAGAACGTCACGCTTCTGTTCACTTTGTAATTACTCATGACCAATTGAAAGAATTTGTGGGTCAGTTCTTTCTTGTGTACATCTATCGTTACCGTGCTGTCTAAAGAATTGATTTTATAATGATTATATATATCAAGGAATAATATGCGAAGTAAGAGTATGACCGACTCTCTTCGATACTGGTTTTCCGGATCGACGGCTTTTCTTATAAGTAATTCAAAGAAGTCTACAAAGGAAAGAGTTTCCACGTCTTCCATCTCAAAATAGTAATGTTGCCTCATATAGAAAAAGAAATGCGGCGAGAAACGACTGATACCGCTTAATATATCAGAATAAAAGGATTCCGTGATCGTGAAATATCTGATTTGGAAATCTACGCTAACGTCCGTTAATGCGACCAATTGCCCCGGCAAGATGATGATGAGCTCTTTGGGGGTTATAATGTGCTTGTTGGAATAGATATCAATTTTAGCGTTTCCTTTTACACAATAGATGACAATCCCTAATCTTATATAAGAAGGGTAAGTGGTAATAGGGAGTTCTTTGGAAAGTGTAAAGATCTTGAAGTCCTTCTCCAAAGAATAATCAATACCACTATTCGGCTCAACTATTTTTTTAATATTTCCCGACATTCTTTTTGTCTATGTTTCTTATGTAAAATTATAACTTCGTCTTTTACTATATTTATCTAGTGGTTGTTTGGTATAATATTACAGAAATATAGGTCTCGTTTTGGCGTTTTTTAAAGTTTGGCTTAAATGATACCTTGAAAAATAACCGTTATTGGATGTTTTTGTTTGTAGGTCTAATACTTTTTTGCAAGTACGGTTGAGGTGATGTTAGGGATAACTTGTATTCTAAGGGCTGTGCGAGCTGGATGGAATATGTGTTAGGAAATATTAGTAATTAAGGTTAAGGACAAGCATGCGAGACAAGAACGGGAAGGATTGCCTCGCACGACAGGCTTAGATCGTCTTTTAGATAAACTTGAGTATATCTTCTGCCTTTTCCGCTATATGATCGGGTGCGTATTTCTCTAATTCCGTACGAGGGCGAAAGCCCCATGTTACCCCACAGGAGGTCACTTTGCTGTTGATGGCGGTTTGCATGTCTACGTCCGAGTCACCGACATAAAGAGCGTACTCTTTGGATATGCTCGCTCGTTCTACGATCTCATTGACGATACTGGGATCTGGCTTCGCCTTTACTCCTTCACGCTGTCCGAGAACCTCCGTAAATTGTATGGAAGGGAAGAAATGGGCGATGAGCTTACGGGTAGCGGCTTGATATTTATTAGAAGCGACCGCCAGTTTTATCCCTCTTTCCTGCAACAAGGCTAATAACTCAGGGATACCGGGGTAGGGAACGCTGCGATCTGTGTTATGCAGATCGTAATGCTTCAAGAACTCTTCCCTTACCTTTAGTATATTCTCTTCCGTCTTTTCACCTTCGGGTAACGCACGTTCGAATAATTTGTTGATGCCGTTTCCTACGAAGAAGTTATACTCCTTTACGTCATGCGTCGGAAAGCCGTTTTGCCGCAACGCATGGTTCGTGCTATGGGCTAAATCCGCGATCGTATTTAATAATGTTCCGTCAAGATCGAATATTACTAACTTTTTCATTTTAGTTTTCTGGCAAAATTAATGGAATGTAGAGATATACTTTCCCTTTCGACTGATAAAATAGATGAACCGATTTAAAAATAGATAAAAGTATTAGGTCATATATAAGATATTTGTATCTTTAGGACAGGAATAGAAATCCTTTGTAATATATTGTATAACCTAAAATTGGAACATCATGGGAAAGAATCAATTAATTCACGGGAATGAATTTCATTTGCTGAAACAAGCTGAGATTCATAAAGCTACAGGTAAATTAGTCGAGTCACTAAACTTGGCAGCCGGTTCTACGGGAGGTTTTGATATTTATAAAGTTGTAGAGGCTTATTTTACGGATTTAGAGAAAAGAAAGGAGATCAATGATTTGTTGGGTATTTCCGAGCCATGTGAGACACGTGTCACGGAAGAATGCTTTTCTTAAATAAGCCGCAGTAGGAATAACATAGAAAAAGGAGATACCTGAATCAGATATCTCCTTTTATTATATCTCAAAGAAGGATCAATTACTTACCAGAAAGTTTTTCTTTCAAAGCAGCCAATTCCTCGATGTCACCTAATGTAGTCTTTTCAACCGGACCGGTTACCATTCCAGATTCCTCTTCTTTTTTACCACCACGTTTTGAGGATGCCTTCTTTTCAGAAGTTGCCTTAGCGCCTTTTTGCTCATCTTCAAAGATGCGGCTGTGAGAAAGGATGATACGTTTAGCTTCCTTGTTGAACTCGATTACCTTGAATGAAAGTTTCTCATCTACTTGAGCTTGAGAACCATCTTCTTTTACAAGGTGCTTCGGAGTAGCGAAACCTTCTACGCCGTAAGGCAAAGAGATTACGGCACCCTTATCCAATACTTCGATGATTGTACCTTCGTGGATAGAACCAACCGTGAAGATTGTCTCGAATACATCCCAAGGATTCTCTTCCAATTGCTTGTGGCCTAAGCTTAAGCGACGGTTTTCCTTATCGATTTCCAATACTTGAACTTCGATCTCTGCTCCGATCTGAGTGAATTCAGACGGATGTTTGATCTTCTTCGTCCAAGACAAATCAGAGATGTGGATCAAGCCATCAACACCTTCCTCGATTTCTACGAATACACCGAAGTTAGTGAAGTTACGAACCTTAGCCGCATGACGAGAACCTACCGGGAAGCGCTCCTCGATGTTTTCCCAAGGATCAGCCTTCAATTGCTTGATACCAAGAGACATCTTACGCTCGTCGCGATCCAAAGTCAAGATTACGGCCTCAATCTCGTCACCAACCTTCATGAAGTCTTGAGCGGAACGCAAGTGCTGTGTCCAAGACATCTCTGAAACGTGGATCAAACCTTCTACGCCCGGAGCGATCTCGATGAACGCACCGTAGTCAGCCATAACGACAACTTTACCCTTAACCTTGTCACCAACCTTCAAGTTCGTATCCAAAGCATCCCATGGGTGCGGAGTCAATTGCTTCAAGCCAAGAGCGATACGTTTCTTCTCGTCGTCGAAGTCCAAGATAACAACATTGATCTTCTGGTCAAGCTGAACGATTTCTTCCGGATGAGAAACACGTCCCCAAGAAAGGTCTGTGATGTGGATCAAACCGTCTACGCCACCCAAGTCGATGAATACACCGTAAGAAGTGATGTTCTTGACAGTTCCTTCCAATACCTGTCCTTTCTCCAATTTGGAGATGATATCTTTCTTCTGTTGTTCCAACTCTGCCTCGATAAGAGCCTTATGAGATACAACAACATTCTTGAATTCTTGATTGATCTTAACAATCTTGAATTCCATAGTCTTACCTACAAATACATCGTAGTCGCGGATCGGCTTCACATCGATCTGAGAACCCGGCAAGAACGCTTCGATGCCGAATACGTCGACAATCATACCGCCCTTCGTACGACATTTGATGTAACCTTTGATAATTTCGTCTTTTTCAAGAGCCTCGTTAACACGATCCCAAGAACGTGTAGCGCGTGCTTTCTTGTGTGAAAGGATCAATTGTCCTTTTTTGTCTTCTTGGCTCTCGATGTAAACCTCTACCTCGTCACCAATCTTTAAATCCGGGTTATAACGGAACTCGGACATAGGAACAACACCGTCAGATTTGAAACCGATGTTTACAACAACCTCACGTTTGTTCATAGAAGTAACGGTACCCATAACCACTTCTTTGTCTTTTACCGTGTTCAGGGTCTCGTCATACGTTTTTACAAGATCGTCCTTGCTTACTTCGGTGTAAGTCTCGCCTTGCTCGAAAGCGTCCCAGTTGAAATCTTCAACCGGCTGGATGTTTTTTAAATTTTCCATTCTTTAATTGTTAATACTAAGTTTGTTTTAATTAGTAAGTTAGACTTTATGTTGTCATCTCTCAAAAATCGGGGCAAAGGTAATGCTTTTTTTCTGATTGACAAGAGTTTTGAGGGGTAAAAACATTCATTTGGGCCGTGTTGGCTGTAATTACGGAAAGCTGTTGATTTTTATTGATATTTATTTTGTAAGTTTGCGAATTGTAAGCGATAAATCAATGAGTAGAGGATTTTTAAGAAAGTCCAGCGTCAATACTTTTATAGGAATAGTGTGGATTTTGTTTGCGGTGGGCACAAGTGCGCAGAATGCCGTGAGTAAATTTCGTGCGGATAGCATACGCCAATCTTTATCACGTATCCAAAAACCTCAGGATAAGATACCCCTTCTTAAAGAATTAATCGGCTTGTACTGGCAATTGCCGGAGGAGGTGCCAGCGTTGAAAGAGATAATCGATATCGCGATGCCTTTGGATTCCATCGGGATCGTATACGATGCGATGGCTGGCTTGAGTCGTTATTATTATAATGTAGAAAATAGGGATAGCCTATTATATTGGGTGGGGCAATTGGATTCGTTGGCCTCAAAAAGGCATGAGAGTCCCAGAGGGTTGTTTTTATCCGGTAGCTTGGTTTGTCAGGATTATCTATGGTCCGGCAATTATGAGCTGGCTATGGACAAGGCCATGCAATATCTGGATTTGGCCCGGGAAAGTAAGAACGATTACGGCCTGCTACGGGCTTATCGCGATCTAGGGATGGTGTACCAGCGGATTAAGAAAGACAGTGACGCGGTAGAGATCTTCGGGAAAGGCCTGCACTTATTGAAAGGGGAGAAGGCGAATCCTGCTTTCCGGATTATGTATTTGTCTAATATGTTGGAATCTACCCTGCTATTAGGACGTTTGTCCGAGTCGGAGGCGCTCTTGAAACAGTATGATCATTTATTGGATTCCTTGGAAAGGAAGTATAATGGGGAGGGAAAGATTTTTCCGGTAAAACGTCATCGTTGCTTGATGAGTTGCTATTATTGCGAGCTGTATACCATGAATGGGAATTCGGGAAAGGCACAGGCGTATTTGGATCAGGCGACCGCTTATTTGGATAGTTCTTTTGGGGATAGGGTGGAGGCTCAATATCTGCGGACAAAATCATTTTATTATTGGAAGGAGAAAGATTATAGGCATGCGTTGTCCGCTGTCAATCTGGCTTTAAAGATCAATCGTGATCTGGATAAGTTGGAGATGAAGAAAGCGATATTGCAATCATCCGGCCAATTGCAAGAGGCGGTCACTATCTATGAGGAGATCATCAATAAGACGGAGACGATCAACACGGATGCCTTCGACCGGCAAATCGAGCAACTCCGTGTATTGAATGACTTGAATGACCTGGAAAAGCAAGATCGGGAGTTGAAGCTGAAATCGGAGCAAGAAGCTTTGAAGCAGAAGCAGATTGTCGTATCTATCGGTCTTCTATTGGTCTTGATGGGCCTACTCTATATGTTGTGGCGTATTTATATGCATACTAAGAGGTTGAGAAATGAGTTGCTTCAGGAGAAAGACTCCTTGATCGCTTCGGAGAAGCAACTGCGGGTCGTGACGAAAGAGGCGGAGGCGGCGAACAAGAAGAAAAGCGCCTTTATCGCCAATATCAGCCATGAGGTGCGTACGCCGTTGAACGCCATTGTCGGGTTCTCGGAATTATTGGCGAGTAGCGAGTATAGCGAGGAGGAGAAGATCCGGTTTGCCGGGGAGGTGAACCATAGTTCCGAGTTGCTATTGAATCTGGTGAACGATGTCCTGGATTTATCCCGTTTGGAATCCGGCAAGATCAAGTTCAGCGTGAAGCCAAACGATCTGGTCGCCTGTTGCCAGAGGGCGTTGGATTCGATTCGCCATCGGGTGAAGCCCGGGGTCCGATTGACGTTTACTCCCTCGCTTGAATCTTATACCTTGAATACGGATGCCTTGCGTTTGCAGCAGTTGTTGACAAATTTGTTGTCGAATGCCGCTAAATTCACTTCCGAGGGAGAGATTAATCTCTCATTTGCCGTGGATGAGAGCAAAGGTGAGGTTCGTTTCTTCGTTACGGATACGGGCTGTGGAATCCCTGAGGATAAGTGTAAGAAGATATTCGAGCGTTTTGAGAAATTAGACGACTTTGTTCAAGGTACCGGTTTGGGACTTTCTGTTTGCCAGATCATCTCGGAACAGCTTAAAGGTTCTTTATCCGTAGATGTCTCTTATAAGGGCGGTGCCCGGTTTGTCTTTATACATTCAACGAATTTAATTGAAACCCCTATATGAGACTGATGAATCTATTCAATAACAGGATATCTATACGTATAGGGGTGGTTATTATGATCTCCCTTGTATTTTGCGGCTCGATGAAATCTTCCACGCCTCCTCCCGGCAAGGATCGTTTAACAGAGATCGACAGCTTGGAGAGGGTATTACCGGGCTGCCCGACGATAGCGTCTACTTTACCTATATTGCAGCGGTTGGCTTTGCTTTATCGGCAAGATCCCAAAATGAAAGATTATTATCAACGTCTTTATGAGAACGCGATGGCGGTGGATTCCATATCTATCGCATATAGGGGATTGAAAGGTATGGCCGAGTATTATTACAATCAGTCTAAGCGTGATAGTTTGGTCTATTGTTGTAATATCGTAGATTCTATGGCGAAGGCCCGCCATGAATATCCGTATGTCTTGTTTGAGGTGAAGAGTTATTCCAGTCAAGATCTCCTTTGGCTAGGGAATTATGAGTTGGCAATGAGTGAGGCGATGAATCTGTATCGGTTGGCGAGCAATCTGAATCATAAATACGGCTTGCTTCGCTGTTCGGAGACTTTGGGGCTGATTTACCAACGTATCCGTAGGGATAGCGATGCCGTAGTCTCTTTTCAGGAAGGTTTGGATTTATTGAAGGATATAAAAGATGTTCCCGATATCATGGATACTAAAATCCGGTTAACTTCTTATCAATTGGAAAGTAGTGTCCGAACGAAACAATATACGTTGACGGAACGAATCTTGGAACAATATAAAGCCCTGCTGGATGAGCAATATGAGATTAATCAAGAAAAAGGTGATGTTTTGCTACTAGAGCGGGAGTATTGGCTGCTTTATTCTTTTTACACGAGCTTTTATCTTTCGAAAGGAGATTTGGCAAATGCCAAGAAAGCGTTGGATAAAGCCTCTTCCTATGTCGGCAATAGTTTGGTAGAGGAGGACTATGCAATCAATACTTATCTAGCGGTTAAGGCTCGTTATTATAAGGCGGCTGGAGATATCCCGTTGGCACTGCGTTATATAAATGAAGTGTTGGAGACAGAGCGATTACCCGAAGATATTCAGTTCAAGGCGGATATCTTAAAGGAGCAGGGCCGACTCGAGGAGGTTATGGCTCTATATGATGAACTTTATAGAACGCTGACGAAAAGGCGGGGAACTTCTTTTCTCCGGCAGGTGAATCAATTGCGAACCTTGCATGAGTTGCATGAAAAGGAATTGAAAGAAACGGAACTGAAGGAAGCCGGGTTACGTATCGCCCGGAAACAAGATTTGTTGGTGTTTATCTTATCTATATCGGTCGTGTTATCGATCCTCCTCTATATCTCGTTTTTATACTACCGCCATCTACGATCCTTGAAAAACCAATTACAGCGAGAGAAAGACTTGCTTTTGGAATCCCAAAGACGATTGATGAGGGAGAAAGCCCGTGCGGAAGAGGCCAGCCTGATGAAAAGCGCTTTTCTCGCTAATATGAGCCATGAGATCCGGACCCCGTTAAATGCGATCGTAGGTTTCTCCAGTTTGCTGGTGGAACCTTCTACCGATGCGAAAGAGCGGGAGGAATATTCGTCTATCATCCGGAATAATACGGATTTGATGTTGAATCTGGTAAACGACGTATTGGATTTATCCCGGATGGAGACTGGAGACCTTCATTTCAATATCAAGGATTATCCGCTTTTGGAGTGTTGCCAAATGGCATTGGAGAGTGTACGCTACCGGATGCCGGATGGGGTTAAATTGACTTTTTCTCCCGCTGGGGAACCAATCGTGGTACATGTAGATAATCTGCGCCTGCAACAACTGTTGACAAACCTGTTGACAAACGCCGCTAAATTTACGGAGAAAGGTGAGATTAACCTATCGTTCCAACTTGCGCCGGATCGGGAAAAGGTATACATAGCCGTTACGGATACGGGTGCCGGTATTCCCCTTGAAAAACAAGCTGCGGTATTCAATCGCTTTGAGAAGCTGGATGATTACAAACCCGGTGCGGGTTTAGGACTTTCTATCTGTCTTTTGATCGCCGAGCGGCTGAATGGTTCCTTGTCCATAGATTCCTCGTATACGGACGGAGCTCGCTTCGTGCTTATCCTTTCTTGTGAAATAGATTCCTCAATTTATAATCCGCCAATAGAAGTATGAGCGTGATGGCCCCTATGTATAAATAGAAAGCCAAGGCCGATGTGCTTATTGTGGGGACGGCTATCTTGGGTATCTCCATATATACGAAAGATACGATCGCAAGGGAAATCATGATAAGCGAGGCCACGATCGCCGCTAACAGGCTGAACCGTTCGTCACGTTTCTTCGCCTTTGCGGACTCAAGCATGATTTGTCGCATTACGTTCGAACGGAACGAGGCGGGAAGCTCCTCCTCCGGTATGCGTTTGAATAAATCCCCCAATAAATCGGGTTGTTCCTTATTTGTGTTTATCTTACTCATGATCCATTTCATTTAATAATACAAACAATTTTTTTCGGATGCGATGTAGCTTGACTTTAATATTCGAGGCGGTCAAGCCGGTGATAGAGACCAGTTCTTCTATTGTTTTTTCTTTCCAATAAAAGAGCAAGATCAAGGCCCGTTCGTCCGGTAGAAGTTGTTCAAGGGCGACTTCCAATCTTTGAACCTGTTCCGTGGATTCGGTTTGTCCGAACAGGTTCGTAACCTCCTCCTCCGATACGTTTTCAAGTGTAGTCTCCTCAATCGGTAGAAACTCATATCTCTTCTTCCTGACCGACGAGATCGCCGTGTTGTAAGCGATCCGGTAAATCCATGTGGAGAAACTACAATCCCCTTTGAATGAGGCGAGGTTTTTGAATACCTTCATAAACGTATCTTGCGCCAACTCCTCAGCCTCCTCTTGGCTTCGTACCACTTTGAGGATCAACGAGTGAATCGGACGGCTATACTTGTCCAAAAGGCAAGCGAAACATGCCACGTCCCCCGCTTGTATCCTTTGTATGTAATATGTATCGGTATACAATTCCATTGTACTTAATGGACGCAAGCCGGGTAAATAGGTTACAACTTGCGGTAACAAAAATAAAAAATATTTTTCAGCCCGGAGGTGTAACCTATGGGAAACTGTTGCGTCAAATTAGCAAACAATATGAATGAATCAATTAAAATTATACAGTTATGATGGATTTTATTTCTGTTCCGCTAGTTGTCGGAATCGTTTGTGCAGGTATTTACGGATTATTTGAGTTGTTTGTTCGCAAGAGGGAACGTTTGGCGATTATCGAGAAGATCGGTGATAAACTGGATGCCTCTGCTTTCGATGGTAAATTGGGACTGCCTAACTACATGCGAAACTTCTCGTTCAGTAGCTTAAAGGCCGGGTGCCTTTTGGCGGGAATCGGATTAGGTTTGTTGGTAGGCTTTATTATTAATATGTGTATGGCGACAAATTCTTATTATGATGATGGTTGGTACAGGCATGAGGTAGCGGGTACGGCTTATGGGGCTTCGGTTCTTTTGTTCGGGGGAATCGGCTTGATAATAGCGTTCGTCATTGAGCTGAAACTAGGTAAGAACAATAAGTCATAGGCTTGCCGGTATAGACGTAGCGTGCTGCATGCAGCACGCTACGTCTATACTACAGGTAGATCTCCCCGAAGAATTCAGGACAATGGAAATTAGGCTCGGGAAGGTCGATCGGACTCCAACTTACGAAATGCGGATTCATTGTCTCATCGGCGCATTTATAGAAGTTCCCTAGTATTTTCTCCGGCAGATTACTAGGATCTAACCCCATCAACTTGAGTGGTATGACTACGATCAAGTTCCATGTATGAATACCTTTAATCTCCTCGAATGCCCTTCTTCTCACGGATGGGAGTCTTATGATGCTTTTATACTCTTCTTGCGAAAGCGACGTCTTGATATCCCGTGAGGTACGGCGGGCGGCATCGCAAGTCCCGATACAATTAAACTCGAAATTCATATAATGCGAGTCACCTTCCTTTTTCATGAAGAACTCCACGCAACTATCCTTATGGACCGAGGAATTGTCCATCTCATAAGACGCCTTTAGCGAATTACCCTGCACGCTATATCGTATATATAGATTTTTCTCTGTCCGAGCTATATTAAAAGCGGTGATCGGCTTATATGGATACTCATGCCAATTGGCATGGGTGAGGAACTCACGTTGGGATTGCACCTCAAGAATCGGTTCTATGGATGTTATATCGAGTACATCCAGAACGGGGATAACAGGAACTTTCAGTCTTTTCATTTTAACTATAGATTTGAAGTAAAGGCCATTGTAAGTAGGAGGTCAATAAAACCGATAGGGCACCGATAATAGACAATACGATAATGACAGAGCCCACGATCCGGTTCAGTAACCAAATGCCTCTAACGTTGAACCATTTTCTCAGTTTTCCAATAATATATGTTATGCCGAACCACCAAAGAACGGCCCCTAACCCTATGCAAACAATGCCCAATACCAGCAGCCAAAACGAATGTTCAGGCAGCACGAAACCAAACCGGGCGAATAATCCGATATAGAGCAAGACGATTAACACGTTGCTAAAGGTAAGTAGAAAAGCTGTAATAAAGTCTTGGGTGAACGATAATTTTTTTTCTCGGTGTTTCTTTAGGTTCCTAGTCGGGTTGCTTTGGAAGATATAATACCCGAAAATGCCGAGAACGATACTTCCGATCAATTGCAGGGGCGCTTGGTTCGCCTCCACGAAGTTGACCACAACTCCCATGCCCAGACAAGTCAGTGCCGCATAAATCACGTCGGATAGAGCGGCCCCTAATCCGGTGACGAACCCGTGCCAACGTCCTTTATTTAGTGTTCTTTGTATACAGAGCATACCGATGGGGCCCATGGGGGCCGAAACCAATACACCTATAATGATTCCTTTACTAACGATTCCTAGCATTAAGTTGAGTCTCTTCTAGTTTCTTGGGCAAAGATACATCCATTCCGCGATAAAAAAAAGGTAAAAAACGTAAGATACTGTAGGGACGAGGCTCGCTCGTCCCTTATTTCGGGAAATTGGGACTGTACAATAGGGTCGTATCGAGAGTCATCAATTTACCGTCTTTCACGAATGAGTCTCCTCGCTCGGACAGATGCTCTACCATCATCTTGCGTAATTCGGACAACTTATTCTGATAGGCTGCGTCCTCACTAAGGTTATGTGTCTCTCCCGGGTCTTCCCGTAAATCGAACAACTGCTCGCTTCCGTTGTGGAAATTCCAGATATACTTAATCTTCCCATCGGTAAGGGCTGCCCAGTAATTATCGTCGCTATAGCAAGTGGCATGCTCCATGTCTATATAGGGGCGCCATTGTTCCTGCTGGCCTTGGATCAGCTTAAGTAAAGACCGCCCGTCCATATCGGGAGGAACCGACCCGCCGGCGATATCGATAAAGGTAGGCAAGAAGTCTCTCAGTTCTACAGGTTGTTCTATGCTGCTTCCGTCCGGTATGGATTTGGATATACCGGCGGGCCATTTTACGATATAAGGAATATGGGCCGAACCCTCGTACGGATAGGTTTTCCGCCAATGATAATGATCGCCCAACATATCGCCATGATCCGCCGTGAAACAAATCAGGGCATTGTCGTACATACCTTTGTCTTTTAGGGTCTGGATGATTTGCCCTACTTGATCGTCGATAAAGGTGATATTGGCGTAATAATGGCGACGGGAGTTTATGGCATACGCATCCCCGAAATTACCGAATGGGGCATCTGATGCTCCTTGGCGAGGATCTTTCGGCTCGGCGTATTGTCCGCACCAATCTCCTATATGGGGTTTTGGGATATCCGCGTCCTTATACATATCCAGATAACGTTGAGGCGGATCATAAGGACTATGCGGGCGGGCGAATGATACCTTGAGGAATAAGGGCTTGTCGTTGTCGTAGTTCCGGATCAACTCGCAAGCGGTCTGTCCGGTCCAAGCCGTAGGATGAAGCCGTTCGTCTAACTTATAGACACCGGCGGCATGGTCGTTCCAGCCGATACCCGTAAGATCCGGGTCTTTGCCGGGTGCCTGCAATTGAAACCATTCCCGGTAATCGCTGATGAAATCGGGACTTTCCACCCGGCCACTCTCGTCGATCAAGGTCGCGTGGAATCCGTGAAGTGCTTTCTGCGGAAACCAATGCATCTTACCGATCCCGAAGGTATAATACCCCAGATTCCGCATCATCTGAGGCATCTCGTAACGATACTTCAAGGCCATGCGTCCGTATCCCAGCATACCATGATGCCAAGGAGACATCCCGGTCAATAAACCGGCCCGTCCCGGAGTACTACTTGGAGCGGAGGAATATCCGCTCACGAACAACGAGCCTTCTTGCGCCAGCCGGTCGATATTCGGTGAGATCACCGCCTTGTTTCCCATGCAGCCGAGGGTGTCGCCCCGTTGTTGATCGGTCATGATCAGGATGATATGCGGCTTACCGCTCTTTACGGGCATGGCGGGAGAGACGACGGTCTCTGCCTCTTTCCCGCTTTTGCTATGCGTCATCCCCGGAAGTGTCGCACCCAGACCGATTCCGAGGGATGATTTAATGAAGTTTCTTCTTTCCATTATTTAGCCTTGATTGTGTGATCCCGAACTCCTTTTAAGATTCCCTGCAATTGGAAAACGATCTCCGGATGTTGCAAGGCCTTGTTTCCTTCCTCGTAGACCTTCGTCATGTCGTATAACTGAGGCTCGGGGGAATATCCGGTCTCAATCTTCTCATATTCCATGATAGCGGAACCTACGCTCGGCTCGATATATTTCCAATCTTTCGTACGGACGGAAAGTGCCTTATTAAGCGCTTGCTCAATTACCCACGGGCGGTCTTCCTTGCTTTTCCCGATCCAAGTATCCAGATAATCATAGCTATCCGGCGCGCTTCCTTCCGGAAGACGGGAATTCGTCAGTGAGGCAAGGGAGGCGAACCAGTCGATCTGGCTCACTAGCGCATCTGATACGGCGGCTTGCTTGATCTCCTTTGGCCAATGTACGATAGCCGGGATACGGGTTCCCCCTTCGAAGGCACTGTATTTATTACCTCTAAGCGGTCCGGCGGGTTTATGATCGCCTAGTAGCTCCACGGCCCGGTCCGCGTAACCATCGTCTACGACAGGTCCGTTGTCGCTTGACAAGATGATCAAGGTGTTTTCCGTCAATCCCATCTCATCCAATGTTTTCATCAATTGGCCTACGCTCCAGTCGAATTGCTCGATAGCGTCGCCCCTCACGCCCATCGGGTTCTTTCCCCGGAAACGGTCGTGCGGGAAGCGGGGTACATGCACGTCGTTCGTGGCGAAATACATGAAGAAAGGCTTCTCTTTATTCTCCTTGATAAAATCGATGGCGTGTGTCACGATAGAATCGGCGATATTCTCGTCTTTCCAAAGCGCCTTGCCGCCACCTTTCATGTAACCGATACGGCTGATTCCGTTTACGATGGATTGGTCGTGCCCGAAACTAGGCTTCTGGTTGTATAATAATTCCGGATTATCTTTTCCGGTCGGCTCTCCGGGAAAGTTCTTCTGGTAACTGACATAGATCGGGGCATCCGGATCGTAGTTCGCCACCTGCCCGTTCTCGATGAATACGCAGGGGACGCGGTCTGCCGTCGCCGCCATGATATAGGAATAATCAAATCCCAGATCGCCAAGGGCGGTGGGGAGTGGGGCGTTCCAGTCTTGCTCTCCCGCTTTGTCTCCTAGGCCAAGATGCCATTTGCCGATAGCGGCCGTGGCGTATCCCGCGTTCTTGAACATATCGGCTATCGTATAACGCTCCGGTCGTATGATCATTCCGGCGTTTCCCGCGGCGATGTCCGTTCCCGGGCGGCGCCATGCGTACTCTCCGGTTAGCATGGAATATCGGGAGGGCGTACTGGTAGAGGCGGTCGCGTGAGCGTTGGTGAAGCGGATGCCGTTCTTGGCAAGCCGGTTGATATTTGGGGTTTTCACTTGCGTGCCGTCGTAGCATTCCAAGTCTCCATATCCCAAGTCATCTGCGTAGATGAACAATACGTTTGGCGTTCTAGGTGTAATGTCTTGTCTCTGTTGGGCTTTTGCGATACCGGCTGTAAGAAGCGAGGCACCGATCCCTACGATAAGTGTTGATTTCATGTTGTTTATTATTTAGATGTTCTTGTTGTGTATCTGCGATTTCTTATTCATGGCATGTTCTATGGACATTAATTGAATTATATACAAAAATAACCAAATTATTTCAGAATAAGGGTAACCACACCAAAATATCTATGAGATGGAGCTTAGGAAGAAATGCTTTTTGGTTCTGGTTAAAAGGGGGGCTTATCGTATATTTTCATGTACGCTCTTGCTCCTTATCGTATAATGCTGTAAAAAGTCGTACGTGTTTCCCGAAAAACATGTACGACTTTTTACAGAAACACGTACGTGTTTTTCAAAAATCACAATCGTGTTTTTAAGGTGTTGATATTAAGCAATTTATATATTTGTGCCATTTGTATACCTTATTGTATATTATTATTACCAAGACGGAACACGCACTGCCTATACAAGAGTGGGTAATGAAAGTGTAGAATGTAATTCTCAACAACTTCTTTCATTGATATTGAAGGGTATGCACATGACATGGGATTCACTTCCTACCCAAGTGGATGCCAGCAAACATTCTTGTAAATGAAGAAAAGTTCGGAGAGAAGGTTCGGAGAGCCCCATAAAAGTTCGGAGAGTGAGTTCGGAGACACTGCGGATAAGCCTAAAAATATAGGTAGAACAGCACAGAAGATCATCGACCTTGTCATTTCCGCCCTTTCTATGTCAGCCGAAGCTATGGCTTATAAAATTAGGTATAAGTTCCCGTGCTGTAGAAAAACAAATCGCAAAATTGCGTTCTATGGGTATATTGTCTCGTGAAGGCGCAGACTTTGGTGGTTATTGGCGTATTATTTTAAGTTACCATTTTGAGGGGATGAGACGCAGCACGCTGCGTCTCTACAACTGGAGACAAAATTGGGCGAAAAAAGTAAGTTAACTTCGTTGGAAGTGAGGTATTGGAGTTTGAAAATCAAATAAAATATTATACATTTGCATGACTGGATAAGTCAAAGCGAATAATTGGTATCAAACAATGATAAACTAAAAAACATATGGATTATCTTAGGTTGAAATATTATTAATACGTATATTTGCGACAAGAAAAGGCTTTTTAATTAAGAGCCTCGTGTTGCGTGTGATATTTGTGCTGTAGGACGAAAATCGGCTAATTTTCTTAAATCTCCCTATGCACGAAGAAGGCCCCGCAACCCTTTACTGGATATACGTGTTATCTATGCTAATATAGTATGGATATATTTTGTATACAGATAAAGGGGGCGTGTGGCTGACTTTATTGGGAGTTGGGTCTTAGCCGAACCTTCGTCTACATAAATGTTCAGTCCTCGCCCTTCCTTTATTTTATAAGAAAGGACCACTACTTAACAAAAGCCATATAGCGCTCGTCTTTACGAAGGACATCTTTTCTAAAACATGTCCGGATCTTGTAAATCTAATAATTAATTATGTAAAGTGAATGGCTTATGGACGCTTGTGATATTGATGAGATCCAGAATCTCTTTATTTACTACTCCGCTTGTTTCAGCAAGTATTTTCCAGAGTTAGGGTTTTATTGTAATGAGAGGGAATTCCAGATACATGGTATCGTGCGGAGATATAGTGACGTCACGGGAGTGTCCCATGATGGCTCTTATTTCTTAATTGAGATGCGAAAAGAATACCTGATCTACTTACCGTTATTGGTTGGTTCCAAATTCCGCATTTTAACTAAACAAAAACAACTTTATTCGTAATACGATCTTATGCCAGAACTCATATCCATAGAAGAAGCCGCCCGTATTACCGGTTTCCCGTACGAGGAGATTGAAGATTGGGTAAAATCCCGAAAGATAACCTCTTTCCATACGAGAACCGGTACACGTATGGTAGATACTGAGAACCTACGTGATTTCATTGCCCATATCGAACATCTAGGGATTCAAAAACTATACTTGCAACTGGTCATTCAAGACAAGGAGGAGGAAGCCGACGAGATTATCGCCCAGTACGACGATTACCTTTTCTGCCTACGATCCTTAAAAAACATCTCTCCCCTACTTAAACAAATCATCGCCGAACTATCCACATTTATAGATGATAAGCAAGATCGGTATATATTCACGGAAATAACCTCTGGGGCAAAAATACTGGACGTAGCCAAACGGATCTCCCTACCGGTCACAAGCCTAACCCTGTCTCCCTACATCCGTAAATGCCTCCAAAAATTGGAACTGGAGACTATGGAGGACCTATTGCGCTACGCTAGGAAGAAAGGGCTCGATTCTTTGTTGAAGATTTCGGGATTCGGCCCTCTCGGTTTAGACCAGTTAAAATTTCAGCTGGAAAAGCATAAGATCATGAATAAGGCCGGAGACGGCTCACCCGATAAATCAGGGGGAAAATTCTTTAATTCTATAGAAAATTTGCACCTTTGTACCATGAACAATCAAGGACTATTAGCATTGGCACAGTTGATTCTGCCATCAGAGATACTTTCA